>CAYHEY010000024.1:0-9087 GCA_964355735.1 Candidatus Woesearchaeota archaeon | reverse complement strand
TAGAGTACTACACTCTTAATGTAGGTGTCCAGGGTTCAAATCCCTGCAGACCCATTTGAACCCTCTGAAGAATGAAGAGGGTTATTAAATTTCTTCAGGAATTTTAATGCAGTTTTTATTCCAGGGTTTAAATCTCTTCAGAATATACTTGTTCTGAATGAGTTAAAAAATTGTTGATTTTTTAAACCTGCAGACCCATTCAGATAGATTAATAAATTCTAAAGGCTATTTCCAGAGATGACTGAAAAAATGGAAATTAAAGCTATTCTAGAAACACTTAAAAAAAGTCAAAAAGGAATAAGAAAAACTAACTTGAATAGAGAAGCTAAAGATAATAAAAGCTATAGTCCTTACCAGACACTTATCTCCTGCCTTATTTCACTGAGAGTTAAGGATGAAATTTCTGAAAAGATTTCTCAAGACTTATTTGCAGTTGCAGATACTCCTGAAAAAATGCTTGCTCTTCCTGATAAAGAGCTGGAAAGAATAATATTCAAATCTGGATACTATAGAAATAAGACTAAAGCAATAAAAAAATCTTCTGAACAAATTTTAAGAGATTATGGTGGAAAAGTGCCTGACATAAAAGAAGAACTGCTTAAACTTTATGGGGTTGGTCCAAAAACTGCTAATATTGTTCTTTGCTTTGCTTATGATAAGACAGTTATTCCTGTTGATGTAAATGTTCATAGAGTTTCAAATAGGCTTGGCTGGGTTAAGACAGGGAAAAATAAGTTTGAAGATAGTGAAAAAGAGCTGGAGAAAATACTGCCTAAGAACTATTGGAGAGAGATTAATGGTTTGTTTATACTTCATGGTAAACAAGTTTGTGTACCTATCTCGCCTAGGTGTAGTATCTGTGCTGTGAGTCACTTGTGTCCTAAGGTGGGCGTTAATAAGAGTAGATAAGTGTTTATTAATATACAATAATTTTTATTAATATTAATTTGCTAGGATGAGCCATGTTAGCTATTAATTACTCTCCAACTATAATCCCTGCCCTCTAATTGAAATTGTCTACTTTTAACTTATATACCCATAATTATTACTAATTTTATTAATGTTATTCTGCAAAAAAGTTGGGGATTGTAGGTTTTGATGAGTAAGGTATTAATTTGGAAAGCTTGATGAATTGTTACATTAATTGAAAGAAGAGCAGATTTTTAGCAGATGAGTAATTAGTAGAGATTATTTAAGAAGAGAGGTATTAATCAAAGAGATACTTTTAACTAGAAAGACTTCTTTTGATGTTATCGATTTCTTCTGCGATTTCCTTGCCTTTTTTTGTGAGTTTTATTATTTTTATTCTTCCTTGTTTCTCAAAAACAACAAGTCCGAGTTCTTGAAGAGATTGGAGAATCTTTACAGCATGAGAATAGGTACAATCTACTTCTTTAGCTAGAACAGAGCCATATCTAATCTTGGATATTTTTCCAAGAGCTACTAACATTAGGGCTGGTTTTCTTCTAAAAAAGATGTCGAAATTGTCTCTCATTGGTGATGCGTTTGAGGTGTTTTGATAATTTTTGATTATTGTTCTCAAAACTATATATTATACGATATAGGTTGGTTTATAAACTTTCTGCAACAAAAATTCAACTAGGCGGTGGTGAAAATTGGGGGCGTTGCACGGAAACGAAACACCCTTATACGAAATGTTTAATAAATAACGAATCCCATACATTATTATGGTATTCAAACTCTCTAAAGAACAGCAGAAGAAACATCTCTTATTTATATGTGCCTCTGGAACAGATAGAAGTCCTTGTGCAGTATCCTTCTTTGAAAGTTCAGATAAATACGAAGCTAAGAGTTGTGGAGTTAGTTCCCCTATCACTGAGTTTCCAATAACAGATGAAGCTGTAAAATGGGCTGATTTGTTTATAGTTATGGATGAAAGAAATAAACAAGACTTTACGGCAAAGTATCCTGAGATAGATAATAAGAAAGTTATACTGTTGGATATTTCAAGCGATTTTAAAAGATATGATAATGAAATGATGAAGCTTATGAAGACTAAATTAAAACAGGAGTGTTTGTTATAACATGGCAACATACTCGCACTCAAGAATAAGCACTTATGAAAATTGTCCCTATAAATATAAACTTCAATACATAGATAAAGAAACTCCCGAGATAGAAAATACAATTGAAGCATTTATGGGCGGAATTGTGCATAAATGCTTAGAAGATTTGTATAAGCGAAAAAAGTTTAAGCAAAGAGTATCAAAAGAAACTCTAATCAAGCTTTACAAAGATTTATGGGAAAAAGAATATTCTGAAGATATTAAGGTTGTAAAAGAAGATCAAGGATTAACCGCCAATAATTACAAGAAAATGGGTCAAGAATTTCTGGAAAATTATTATGATAAATATACTCCATTTGAACAGCTTACAATTCTAGGATTAGAAACTCAAGATATGATGACTCTAAAAGATGGAAACAGATGGCACGTGAGAATAGACAAGTTTGCTTGCGATGATAAAGGAAATTATTATGTTATGGATTATAAAACAAATGCAAGAATGAAAGACCAAGAAGAAGCTGATGAAGATCGCCAGTTAGCAATGTATTCTTTCTGGGTTAAAGATAAATACAAAGATGCCAAGAGTGTTAAGTTAGTCTGGCACATGCTTGCATTCAATAAAGAAGTCGTAAGCGAGAGAACACCTGAACAACTAAAGAAACTTCAGGATGAGGTTATAGCAATAATAAAGAAAATAGAAAACACCAAAGAATATCCGACAAATGTAACAAAACTTTGTGATTATTGTGGATTTAAAAGTAAATGTCCTTCTTTTAAACATCAATTAGAACTTGAAGTAAAGGCAGAGGAATCAATTAAGAAGTTTAAAGAAGATGACGGCTTAAAGTTAGTTGATGAATTCTCTGAAGTAAAAAATAAACTCAAGGAGTTTGAAGAAAAACAAGAATCTCTTAAAACAGATTTAATAGAATTTGCAAAGCAAAGAGGATTAGATGTTGTTTATGGAAGCAATCAGAAAGCTGCGATTAAAGAATTTGATAAATTAATTCTTCCAGAAAATGATGAAGATTATCATAAATTTATAGAACTTCTAAAAAGCAAAGGACATTGGGAAGAATGTTCTATGATTTGTTACCCTAAAATACAAAGCAAAGTTGTAAAGAAGGAGCTTCATGCAGACCTTATAGAAAAAGTTAAGCTAGAGAAGGATAAGAGAATCAGTTTAAGTAAAAGGAAGGATGCGGGGGAAGAATAAGAAATGAACTCTGTACTAAAAAGATCTTATGTTGAATGGCATAAATTAGCAAGGGATATTCTGAATGATGAGGTTCTGATTCCAGAAAGAACAGAGGAGCAGATATGCGAATTAGTTAGCTTAGAAAATTGGTTAATATTCACCCCAAAGGGAATGGATAAAAATGATTTAATTAATGGGGAAAATCCTAATATTTGGTTTTCTATTAGCAACATAGAAAGTGAAGATTTTACAAAAGCAGTATTGGGTCTTACATTTAATAATTTATCTTCTTATGAAAAGTTCAAAACTATAATGCATGGTTATAATGAATCTATAAAGAGTCAAGTTATTGAAAAACTGCTAAAATTGGGGGATGGTTGGAAATTAAATGTCAAAAGAAAAATAAAAGACCATAATCATAGTGAAGCTCCAAAGTATATTCTTACTAAAGAATGGAAGAGCAAAGAAATAGACAATAGCATTATAGACGAAATTATTACCAATGCGAACGTTATTCGTGAAAATGGAATCGATATAAGAGACGAACGGAGATTAAAAAATCAATATTACTGCGAAACCCCCTCAATTAATTTGATGGAAGCGTCTTTTGAACTAAATGCAGTAAATTTCAAAAATAAAATATTAGAGGTATTTGAAATTCTTGCTCTCTGTTTAGATGTAAAAACAATTACAAATATCAAAAAAATAGAGAAAGAGGAAAAGAATAATCTCTTATTAATAAAAAATCTAAAGCAACGAATTCTCATGTTTGAAAAAGGATTAGACCAAGAAAATAACGAAGGAGATTATCTGGGCTGGAAAAGTAGATTAGAACAGCTTGGGAGAGAAGAATAATGGAAGAAAAACTAACTTCAAATCAAAAAGAAGCAATAGAATACATAAAAACTCCTCTTTTAATTATTGCTGGGGCCGGATCTGGAAAAACTAAGGTTTTAGCAAATAAGGCCGCTTATTTGATGAACGAAAAAGATTATGATCCCTCAGAAATCTTGCTGACTACTTTTACTATAAAGGCTTCAGAAGAAATTAGGAAAAGGGTAGAAAGTTTATCTAAAAAAGATCTTTCTGCAATGTTTATCGGGACAGTTCATTCATTGTGTGAAAGAATAATAAAAGAAAAGGGTAGCAAAGAGGTATATACTGGATTTGAAGTTCTAGACGACTTTAAAAGATATTTGTTTATTAAAAGAAATTTAAATAATCTTGGTATAAATATCAGAGATTTAAAAAATCTAAAAAGGGTTAGGGAAGATAACGAGATTATCTCTTTATTGCAAGATTTTTTTGATAATATTACAGAAAATTTAATAGACCCTAATAAATTAAAGAAGAATATCCTAGATAGTACTAGTGCACATGTAGAAAGTATTGTTTTATATAACCAAGAAAAGGATAAAGAAATAGAACCAGAAAAGATTAAAGAAATAACTTCTTCACTTATTGATTCTTATAGTAAATATCAAAATTTATTAGACAAAAATAAATATATTGATTTTGCGCATTTAGAGTTATTTGCGTATAAGATAATTAGTAAAAATCCAGAAATATTAAAACAGCTACATAACCAGTATAAGTACGTAATGGTTGATGAATTTCAAGATATCAACCCGCTCCAATGGAAAATTATATCCCTTATAGCTTCTGAGGGTAATATCTCTTGTGTTGGAGATAGAAATCAGTCCATATATGGATTTAGGGGTGCAAATCCAAATATCTTCAATAATTTTAATAAATTTTATCCCAATGCTAAAAATATCAAGTTAGAAGAAAACTTTAGATCTCGAAAAGAGATAGTTGAAATTTCTAACCATTTTCTTAAAAATAGGGGAAGAACATCCTTGGAACTAAAAGACACGAGAAAAGAACATTTTGATGTTTATTTCATGTCGTCAGAAAATGAGACTGAATCTGCAAATTCTATACTCAGTCTAGTTAAAAATTTAAAAGATAAAAAAGTAATAAAAAGATATGGGGATGTTGCAGTATTGTTTAGGGGTATGAAGTCTTCTGGAAAGGCTTTTATTAAACAATTAGACAATCAATTTCAAGATATTCCCTATTCTGTATTTGGAGGTATAAACTTCTTGGAAAATGAAGACATTAGAGCTATGCTATTCTTACTTTCTTATGTTTATAGGCTTGGAGAAAATAAAGACACAAATGAATTAACACTCTTTTCAAAAATTGAGGAAATATCTAAAACAAATTTAATGAAAAATCAGAATATGGGTGAGGTTGTTAGGAAGTTAGATAATCTTAAAGAAAAGATATCTGAATTAACAAATATTCCTATTGAAAAAGCAATGTATTCTATTCTCGGTATTTTAAACATTGCAAAAAAAGAAGATGATGGGGAGAAATTAAAGATTCTATATGATCTAGGCAAGTTATCGGAGATTATTGTTCATTTTTCCAATTTTTATACAGATTCTAATATGGAGTTACTTATTACTATATTAAATGAACTACCAGAAAAGATTAATCTTAACAAAAAAACAGATGAGGTTGAGATCTTGGATAATAACTCCCTATATTTAATGAACATACATCAAGCAAAGGGCTTACAATTTCCAGTTGTTATTGTACCCTCATTAATTACTAGAAGGTTTCCGGCTTTAGGTGCTAGTCAACAATTATTGAAGATACCTAGAGAATTTTATCTTTACGAGCCATATGATCCTATGAAAGAAGAGGAGAACTTATTCTATGTGGCTATGACCCGAGCAAGAGATTTGTTAATTTTATCTAATTTTAAAAAGTATGATTCAGATAGGAACATTTCTCCTTCTGAATTTTTAGAAGAAGTTCAGTCAAAAACAAAAAGGTTTGATAAAGATAAGATTTTTGATATTAAGATTGCAGATAAAGAAGAAGAGAACATAGATGTTAAACTCATAGATTATTCAGCAATTTCAGCATTTATCGATTGTCAGGAACGTTTTAAGTTAAATTATGTTTATGGTTTTAGGGCTCAACAGATATTCCAACAAAAAGTTGGAACAATTTATCATAATGCTATTGCGAAAATTAATCAAAAACTCTCGGATAAAGAAAAGATCAATGAAGAGATAATAAATAAGATTATAGATGACTCTTGGATCGACTTAGCAAATAAAAATGAAGTATTTCGTAGAAAGGTGTTTAATGGCCTAAAGAATTATTTCAATTTTATGTCTAAAGATTTCAAAAAAGCCATAAGTATAGAAAAACCTGTGAGCATAATTAAAGACAAATTGAGGATTAGGGGAAGAACAGACTTTATTTACGAAAACAAAAAGGGAGAAATAGTTCTTATGGACTATAAGGCTAGAAAACTAGATAGTATTGATGAGACCCATGTAGACTATCAACTAAAATTCTATAGTGACGCCTTAAAAAAAGAAGGCTTAAATATTGATAAGGCTATTGCTTACCCTATTGAAGAGGAGAATCTTGATAAAAAGATTCATAAAGCTATAATTAATATTAAATCTAATAAAGAAATAACTAATTTGCTAGATAAATTTAGTAAATGTATTAAGAGCAAAAAATATGAAGGAACTAAAAAAGGATCACAGTTTTGTAAGGAATGTCCTTATAAACCGATGTGCAAGCACAATATGAAGGAGAAAAAATAACATGTTTTCACCAAAAGAAGATTATTTAATTGAAGAACAAAAGATTCCATTGGGGGATATCAGAGAATACCCCGATAAGTTTATTTTAAGACCGCCATATCAAAGACATTCAGGAGTATGGTCTAAACAAATGCAAGAAGGGCTGTTAGATAGCGTATGTAGGCGTTATTATATCCCTAAACTGGTTTTAAGAAAAGTTAGATTGGATGAGGAGACAATCAAATGGGAAGTAATTGATGGACAACAAAGAATATCTACCTTTCTTGAATTTTTTAATGAAGATTCTTCTTTGAAGCTTCCCGAGACTTTAAAAGATCTAAGTCCAGAATTGCCGGGGAAAAAATATTCGGAACTAACTCCAGATAAACGTCAATGGTTTGATAAGTTATTAAATATAAAGGCAGATATTATAACCAATTTAGAAGATAAAAAAGATCCAGAAAATCTTAAAATAGTATCTAATCTTTTTTGGAGATTACAGCAAGGAGAACCGTTAACATTTATGGAATCGCTACATTCAAAGCTTTATAGTAACGTAAGAAATTTCGTTTCAAAATACGCAGATACTGTTTCATTTAATTTTGAATCTTATGAGGCTCTGGAATCTAATCCAGAGATACATAAATTTTTCTCAAAAATATTAGATATAAAAAATGAAAGAATGGAATATCTGCAATTGTTAAGTAGATTTTTAATGATTGAATTTGAAGATGGCCCTACAGAAGTAGGAAAAGAAAAAACTATAGAGTTCTTTGAAAAATATCCTCTATCTACGAAGAATTTTATGGATCCAGAATTTGAAAAGAAAAAAGAAGTAAAATTCTGTTTATCCAATTTGAATACATTTTATGAAATCTATAAAGACAATTCTGCGATTGATGAAAAAAATGGAGTAAAGTATCTTAGAAAAGATTATTATATTCTTTCTTTGTATCTTCTTTTAAGACATCTTAAAAACAATTATGTTTTTGATAAAGAGCAATATAATCTTTTTGATATTTTCTCTAGAGAGTTTTATATAAGACTAACAAAGAATGATCAAGATGATTTAGAAATACTAAGGTTTAGAGAAAATCGTCAACAATCTAAAGAAAATCTAGAGATTAGAGACAGAATAATGAGGAAGGCCTTTTTCGAGAAAAATAAGGATTTAATATTGAAAGATAGTAAAAGAAGTTTTGATGAATCACAAAAAATAGAGATCTATTTTAGAGATAAGGGCTTATGCCAAGAATGTTTAAAAGAAGGAAAATCTGAGGAAGAAGCTAAAGTTTCTTGGAGTCAATATGATGCAGACCATATTATTGCTTGGATTAGAGGGGGAAAATCAGATACCGACCAAGGAAGAGTTTTATGTACATTTCATAATAGGTCTAAGGGAGCTAAATAAATAAGATGGCAAAAAAAGATTATTCTTCTTGGTCTAAAGAACAATTAACTAGTAGAATTAGAGAACTCGAAAAAAGAAAAAAATATGGGTTGGTTTGGGATGAAGAAAAGGAACCGGAAATTGTCGTTACGCAATGTAAAGAAAAACTTCCGATACTAAAAGAGGTTAAGTCTAATGCAATAAAAACAGAGGATAGGGAACAAACAAATATTCTTATTGAAGGAGATAATTATCACGCACTTTCTACCCTGAATTATACACATAAGGGTAAAATCGATGTTATCTATATAGATCCGCCATATAATACTGGTAAGGATTTTGTTTATAATGATAAAATTATTGATTTGGAAGATCAGTATAGGCATAGTAAATGGTTATCTTTTATGGAAAAGAGGTTAATCTTAGCCAAGACTCTCCTAAAGGATACTGGAGTAATATTCATTTCAATTGATGATTATGAGCAATCCCAATTAAAGCTATTATGTGATGAACTTTTTGGAGCAGAGAATTTTTTAGCCAACATTATTTGGGTAAGAAAAAGTAATCCTCCAAACAATGTTGAAATAGGTTCGGTGCATGAATATATTCTGGTTTATTCTAGAGATAATAAAAAAATTAAATTAAATCTGCAAACAAGGTCAGAAGAATTAAATGCCCAGTATACTAACCCTGACAATGATCCTCGTGGTCCATGGAAAGCCGGAGATCTTTCTGCTGCAGCAAAAGGGGGTAGAGAAACTCCTAGCTTAATGTATGAATTTGAGAATCCTTTTAATAGAGAGAAACATTCTCCCCCAAAGGGAAGAATGTGGATTGTTCCAAAAAACCAGATGC
>CAYHEY010000023.1:0-9443 GCA_964355735.1 Candidatus Woesearchaeota archaeon | reverse complement strand
GCAAGATTTCCTATGATAGTTACATTAACTTGACTATAAGGATTCTGCGTAGAATCTATAACAACTACTACAGCGTCCATATCATCAAGCCATTTAATAGATTCTATAACGCCTTGTGTTGCTTCTTTCGCTCTTTTCTGTGCAACCCCTTTCTTAACCTTAAATTTCATAAAATCTTCATAATCTATCTTTGTTGCAATTCCAGGAGTATCAACAAGTTTGAAGGTAAGTTCACTACCCTTATATTTTATCTCTACTTTTTCTTTAAACTGCACATGCCTTGTTTCATGAGGAATTTTACTTACAGTGCCTATTTCCTCACCTGTCCAATCCTTGCATATTCTATTTGCGAGGGTTGTTTTTCCAGCATTAGGGGGCCCATAAAAGCCGATACTCAAGCTTTTACTACTCTTAAACATCTCTGAGAATACTCTTTTAAAAAAGTTTTTTATTATCTTTATTACCATAGTGCATTTATTTCTGATTAATACTATCCACTGAGGCATTTAATGTTTTTCTAAGAGGAATTGGAGGAAGTTGCCCCATATTACCTGCTTGCCTTCTTTTTGCAATCTCTTCTCTAACTTTTTTCATCTCAAATATTCTGAATATGGGAATTTCCCACATTCCTGTTCTTTCTCCATTAACCTTTTTCCAAGCATAAACCATTTGCTCTTTTGTCCAGCCTTTTTCATTAAGCTTCTTAAAATCTTCTTCTTTTTTCATGCCCTGTTTTGCTGCATTATCTATAAAATTAATCAAATTAAACAAGTCATTTTTATTCTTGAATAGAAAATCTTCGTATCTTTTCTTATACCATTCTTGAGCGGCAATATACGCGCAGAAAGCTAAGAAAAAGATAAAGAATATCCACAAAAAGGTGGTTCCAATCGGCTTGCAATCAGTCCTGCAGTTTTTCCAATTTTCGCCTTTAGACCTATCACATTCACCATTATTATTGCAAACATCAATCTCTGTTCCAACTAAAGAAAGTGCAGATAATTTAGGCATAAGATAAAAAGGGGCTTCAAGAAGGCCTATATTTCCGGAAGTTAAAAACTCTATAGTTTTTCCATTGCCGAGATTCGATATAACTATTCCTGTTAAATCTCCTAACTGTCTTGGAGCAAGAGAACTGTCTGAAAAGGTAAGGCTGCTTAAAGGTCTATTAATAATCATATAAATCTCTCCAAGTGTTGCTCCGCCTCGTGGTAAAATACTAACTCTAAATGCAGAAGCAATAGGCTCACTAACATCATCAATAGAAGAATAAGAAGTTCCTTCTACATTTATGTTTAGGTTAGTGTTTGTCCAAGAATAAATTGCGTTTCTATAAATCTCTGTTTTTCCTGCTATGGGCGTCCCAGCGCCTACACCCTGCACAACAGAGATATCTACTAAAGTCTTATCAATCATAAAATCTATAGAACCTAAACCTTGAACATCTATCGAGCTAGGAATATTTAATTCCTGAAGAGAATTTACAATTTCTACGTACGTGCTACTTGAACCACCAGCAGCCAGATAATCTGCATTAAGGGTATTAATTTGCGCTTCAAGAGTATCAGGATTAATTATTGTCTGAATGTAATTTTTAATCCATGCAGGAAGAGTATTAATATTTATTCTTAATGCTGCAATATTTACCCTGCTCTGATTAATAATGTCTACAATATAATCGGCAGGAGATAGGGTTTGTATTACAAAACTTTTAGTTGAAGTCCCAAGAGAGTTTTCAACAGTGAGAGTAAGAGTATAACTGCCCATATTAGCATATCTATGCTCGACAGTATTCCCGCTAGTTTGTTGTTCAGTGCTATTATCTCCAAAATCCCAGCCATAACTTGAGATATTTGCTCCGCTAGTATAAGCCTTGAAGATAACTTCTATACCAGCTGGAACTTTTTGAGGATATACAAGATTTATAATTGGAGTTTGTAAAACAGTAATTTGAGTATTAGAAATAATTGCCGTATCTCCAATGGTCAAATCTAAGGTGATGTTTCCATAAGCAGGGGGTACATTCAAATCAGCTTTTGATAGATCCAAGAGACTATAATTCATTGAAATAGTGGAAGGAGCCAGCGATAAATCATAAATCTTATCTTCTCTTGTAGACACTCCTCCACTAGATTCATAGAAAAGAGAAATCCCAGAAAGGATAATCTCCTGATCTACGCCAGCACTAAAATTTATTGGGATGATGCATCCATCACTGCATCTTCCACTAAAATTTGAATCAATAAAATCAGATACATAGGACTCTAAATCCGAATTAACTCCAAGAGCATGTGTCTGTAATTCCGATGTTCTCAAACCAAAACTTCCAACAGCATCGTATTTGAGTGGTTTAGCAAATATTGCAAAATCTCTGACCTCATCTCCAGAATATCCACATGGAGTGTAAGCTTCTGTTCCAAGAGTGTAATTATTTGCATCAGCATTCGTCTTCGCATTTATACAAACATCAAATTCTTCTTCTTGTACCGTGCTTATATTAACTATACAACCTTGTTCACCAGAACTTGAAGCAATAAACTCACAATTTTCCTGACGAGTTTCGCTTGAAATGCTCATTATAAACTTAATGCCGCTCGCTGCCCCGCTAATATCTGCTCCAATCTTTATTTTAGGTGAAGGAGAAACAGTTATTTTCTCACAATAAAGATTAGTGGTGATAAATGCATCACTCTGCTTTCTAGAAGATTCATAACACCCATAATCTTCATTAGAAGAACAGGCATCGCTTGTTGAATTATGGGCAGTCCATTCAAATGAACCGTCATTAAGAACATCGATTTTAAGAGGGGTGATACATGAAGATGCCGCATTTGAAGCAACAGCAATAATAAATGAAGAAACAACAGCAATATTATTTCCACTAATTTTTAAACCAACAAGTTTACTCGAGCCTGCAGAAATTGTAACCACTTTAGAAGATTCTCCAGAGCCCGATGTTGAATAAACCATTCCACAAGAAGATGAAGAACAAGTATACCCTGCTCCAGCATTATCTAGAAAATTTTTTAAATCAATACGGTCATTTTGTTCATTAAATTGTGCGAGAATATTAGAATTAAAAGGCTCATTTGTTAAACTAACATTGAGTGTTCCTGTAAGTGCTGAAGTAGGAGAATAACTATTAGAGAGGCTATATCCACGCGAAGTATTGCCAATTCTACCGACACTAATAGACGCATTTACAATGCTAAAAAGCATTATAGCCACAACTACAAAGATAATTAAAATAAAACCGTTCTTTTTCTTCATAATCTTTTATAGATATTCTATTTAATTTCAATATAACCTATCTCTTATTATCTTCTATTTTTTTTCTAATTAAACACACTAAAATAATTATCAACACAGAACCACTAAAACTCCAGATTCCAAAAAGAGGAAGTTGTGTTGTCTCAGGGCAGGAGTATTCTGTTGTTGTAGATCTACATGTCGCACTAATATTTTGCATCAGAGCACTTGTTGCAAGAGGAAGCGGAGAAGGGGCGATTGTCCAAGTCCAGCTAGCATTTCTCGTATAGGTAATTTTCCCGGTTGTAGAACAACTATCTACTCGATTTATATTTGTAGTTACGCATTTTCCCCTGAAAGCATTAGCAGTACAATTAACTACTTCATCAAATCTATGGCTGCAATTTCCCCCCAAGCTATTCCAACCACAAGTGCAGTTTCTTGCATAAAAATTACATAGACCAAAAGTAGGGTCAGTAATCGGTTGCGGATTTGTAGGATAATTAGTATTACAGAATCCAACATTTCTTACAGCACTAGGTATGCTCGTATAAGAAACTATATCAAACAAATATTCATTTACGCTTCGATTGCATATTTCTGGAGAAGCGCCAGTGCAATTAGAAGGAGAATTAAGAATATCACTGCAAAATCTAATTGGTTGAGTCCCTAATTCAATGCACTGCCCACTAGTGCAGAATCTTCCAGTCGTACAATCAGCAGGTGCGGACCATGCGCTCCAATTATAACAAGAGAGGGTAGCATTCAATTGGATAGCAAAGCTGCAGGTTCTAGTAGTTCTTCTAACTCCAGAACAACTCGCTCCTTGCTGATTATAAGTGCAATAGTTAACACAGCAAGCAGAACCGCCAATATTATTAATAATACAAACTCCATTTGGCTCTATTCTTCCTGTTGAATTGCAGCCGTCTCCATTAGCAATATTTCCATCATCACATTCTTCATTTCCATCAACAACACCATTGCCAACTGTTGCACAATATTCGTCAATGCCATTAACGCAATTATCATCTACGCCATTGCATAGTTCAACTACTCCTGGATTAACATAAATATCCGTATCATCTGTGTCGCCATTATTATTCACATAACCAGCAGAAGGAATATTAGAGCTAGAAGTTGCATTAATCAAAGGATTTCCATAACCGTCGCCATCTGAATCGCGATAAAATATTCGAGTAGTTGTTACTGAGGTCTCATTTATTTGGCCATTGCAATTATTATCTACGGCATCACTAGTTTGTTCTATTGCTCCCAAATTAATGCTAGCATTACCATCATTACAATCTCCGCTACTGTTCAAGCATGGAAAATACTTGCCCCTCCAACCATTTCCATAATAAAACCATCCACTAATGTCATTTGGATGCCATATACGATCATAACTCATAGTCCCATTCCATTCAATAGACCAAAACCTTGTTCCAATAGGACAAAACATAGAACTATTAGCATAGTGGTCATAATCAGTATCGCAACCTTCATCTGTCTCAAAATCAAAATCATCATCAACACCATTGCAAATTTCCTTTGAACCAGGATGAATAAGAGAATTATTATCATTACAATCTCCGCCATGTGTATTGCATGAGAAGTTTTTGCCCATCCAGCCATTTCCACTAACCCACCACCAATCCCCATACCAATACCAAGCAGGTATTGCAGAAAAATTATTATTCCATTGCTGAGACCAAAAACTAGCGTTAGTCTGACAAAGCAGAGAACTATTAGCATAATGGTCATTATCAACATCACAGCCTTCATCTTTCAGACCATTTCCATTATCATCAGCATAATTACAAATCTCTACTGGTGTAGTTGGATGGATTGAAGCATTATTATCACTGATATCGCCGTTATTATTAACATAGCCGGTAGGCGGGGTTGTAGAATCAGAAGTTATAAAAACTGCGGGATTACCATACCCGTCGCCATCTGAATCGCGATAATAAGTATGCATTACGCATCCAAGAGAATTAATATTAAATTTGCAATAGTAATTATTATTGCTATTTCTTACGCAAACAACAGTGCTTCCATTTTTGCAAAACTGAGAAGTATAATTAGTGCAACTAGCATCTAAATAATCTATATTATTAGTGCCACTAACACTACTACAATGACAATTATTACCCTGACCATTTGTGCAAAATGGATATTCAGCACCCATCACAAAATTCAAGCTTACAAAAAAGCCGGCTATCAACAGGATAAAAACCAACGCCACACCTTTCCTTTTCATAAAAAACATAGAGAAATCAAGTTTATAAATGTTTTTTCTAAGAGAGCAAAAATCAAAAAAACAATGTGCCACCCACACTTTTAAGTGTGGGTTTGATTGGCACTTGTTTTTTGGATGCTCCAAAACTTAAACCTTCAAGCTACGTCCACACCATTTATTGTGTGGTTTAATTTTATGGACATTATAAATATTTTCTACCATACCCGAATATTAATAACAATATTAGTTATATTTTTATTAAAGTCTATAGCCTGAATATTGATGCTTTTAGAAGCGACCTGAGAGCCAGCAGGAACATAACGCGAAGCATTAAATAAAAGATTTTTATTAGTGTCATAAACAAAAATCACAAAATCATTTCTGAGACTCATTCTATTCCTTAAGGATTCATAGTTTTCATTATACTCTTCTATAAACGACAAAAGCTTTTTGTAAAGAACGATTTTCCCGTCCTCCATTGCTCCAAAAGAATAATTAGTCTCCAAAAGAATATTACCACAAGAAACCACAGAATTAACATCAAACTCGCTTGAAAAATAGAGATTATGAAATCTATTGCCATAACTAGGAATTATCGAAACCCAGCTAGAATCAGAAAAAGCGGATAGGGTAGTATCATCTAAACTCTTAACAATGATGCTGCCTGTAAGATTAGGCTTATTTTGAGTAACAAAACACACTCCGGGATCAGTCCCAGAGCCCAAGATAAGAGAAATAGTCTTATAATCTGCAGAGATATTCCCCATTATTTTGGCCTCAGAAGCGTCCAAAATTGCAGACGGGCTCTGCACATTCTTAGCAGGACTCAAAATAAAAAGAAGAGCAACCAAAAATCCTAAAAAAAGAGTGAAAGATATTATCATCTCAACATGCCCCTGCGATTTAATTTCTGTTCTTCTTTTTAACATTTTTTAACTTCCTAAAAACGCCCGCGCGCCTGTTGATATGATTAATGCAAGAGTCACTAGTATAAAAGAGTGTTTAAATCCTGCTTTAACATTTCCTTCTGAAATTTTTCCGAGCACGAGGCCTGCAAAAAATCCTTGCACTATCAGCAAGAACATAAAAGCAGTGGCCATATCGTCAGGATTTAATTGATTATTTGAAGAAAAGCTAAATCCTTCTGCTCCAAAAGTATCTTGCGCCCCAAAACCTTCTGAAGAGCCTATTTCAGTTACCATAGGTATGATTTTAAATTGAAGAACAAGCATAATAACGATAAAGATAAAAAAGACTATATATCCTTGAACAGTAAGAGTGTATATTGCCGCTCTTCTTTCCTTTCTTAATTTTTCTATTTGTCCGACAGAACTTGCTACAGATTCTAAGATGGTCTCAATTTTTCCGCCAGCCCTTTCAGCTTCTTCTATCAAAGTAAGCGCTCTGCTTATAACGCTGCTATTAACATCTTTTGAAAAATTATTAAAGGCTTCTCTTACAGGAATACCAATGCCTATCTGATTAGCTAATTTATCTACAAAAGGATTAAGACTTCCATAATCCTTCCCACGTATATTAACAATGCTCTTGCCAATAGAAGTTCCTGATTTAACACCCTCAACAAGGTCTCTCGAAAATTCAAGGAACATCTCTTCTTTATTCCTTTCTTGTTTTGATTCAAACAAGAGTGATGCAAAAAATGGCAGACCGGTGATAACTAGAGAAAGTCCAAATATAAAATAAAATAAGTCTTTACTTATAAACCCTGCAAATTTAAACAATAAAAAAGAGATAAACACCATTGAAGAAGAGGCTATTATAGCTATCCAATGCTGTTTTTTTAATTTTCTCTTATTGTTAATCCTTAGTTCCATGTTTAAAATTTAGGCTGTTTCAAATTTAAGAAGATTAAGAATCCAAGATTCAAGAAGGTTATCAAAGCAATGATAACTGCGCTAAGAACAGCCGGGGTTATTAATGAAGAAGTGTATCCTGTTAAGGTGATAAGAATAAATAATATCATCATAATCATGGGGGCAGCAATTAATATGCTTATATAAATATCCATAAACGTTTCAGCAACTTTAGTATATTTTTCTCGTTCAAGCCTATAATCAAATAGGAGCCCCTCTGCATGTTTATTGAGAAATTCTGTAAGCTCTCCTCCAGATTTTATTGTTGTAGAAATTCCACTAAATAGCAAAGCTAACCTCTCAGAAGGGCTAAACTTAGAGCTTTGTTTAAGTGCGCTGACTAAATCATAGCCATAAAAATTAATAAGATTAAGAATTTTTTTTATCTCACGCTGAGTGAATGGATAATCTTTTGTTCTAACGAGGATTTCAAATATCCTGCTAGGTTCAATGCCTGATGTAGCTACAGCAGACATATAGATAGTAACAAATGGAAGTTCCTGATTGATTTCACGCTCAAGTGTCTTTCTCTGTGAAGATGGATAGTTGAAAAATAGCAAAAAGGCGATTAATGGAGAACCAAAAAAGAAAATGAGAGCCAATGGTAAAAAACCAACAATTAAAAAGATGAGTGCAAAAATTACACCAAATACAAACGCAATAAAGGTTGCAAAAAACATCATAGAAAGATAACTGCTAAGTAGATAAGGAGAAGTTATCTTTCTCAAATCTTTGTTAAGAGATTCAAAATATTTTTTCTCAACCATCTTATCTGCAAATTTTCTAAACATCCTATTAGAAGCCTTAATTAATAATTCCTGCGATTTTCTATTCTGAAATCCAGATGAAACTCCACTTTCATGCGAGCCAAATCTCTTTTTAAGATTAGCTAACGTTAGACTTTGAAGAAATTTGACTTTATCTTCTTTTTTAATGCCAAGCCCCATTTTTCTGCCCTCTTGTCCTGAAGAATCATAATTAATCTGCAGCAAATTAACAGAATTTTTAATTTCTTCGTTTCTATCCAGTTTTTTGAAAAATTGGATATTATTTACTATCTCTGGAATTGCTTTATTAAGAATTTCTAACTGACTAATAAGCCCATTAGTAGAAGCTTCAACCATCTCTCGCTCACTATCAGAATATCGACTATCAAATTGAAGCTGCTGATTTTGCAAATTCAAAATTTCTCTGATTATTTCTGATTCTCGTTTAAGATTAGAGATTAATAATTCAAGAGTCATAGAATCGTCTACTTCCTCCGCAACATGAAATCTAATTTAGTTTGAAGTTCCAATAACGCCTGTTTACTCATCTCAAATTTTCGCTTATCATTTTCGGCATAAGCTATCCCCATTTGCTTTGCTGATTCATTCATGCTATCCATAAGTTGAGCAATTAGCATCATCTTATTGTTAAGAGAGTCATTCATTTTCTCCTCCGAGCATTCATGCTTTCTAATTTATCATAAATAACTGAATTAATAAAAGAAGAAAGAGAAGAGTATCTATATTTATTCTCGTCTTTTTTCAAAACATCCTTAATTCTCTTAAGCAGAGAATCGTCTATCCTTGCAACTCCGATTTTTTAAATCACCTTTTTAACAATTTCCCATCTTAGTTACATATAGTAACCTTAAGTTACTAGATGTTACATGTTTATAAATCTTATTATTTAGCCTCTTTCCGGATTTAACCAATAGAAATTCCAAAAGCATTGAGAACCGTCACAGGATCTTTATAATAATGATTAACTATATCCTGAACTTCTTCAAACCGAAATATCTTTCTCTTAACAAGTTCGTTTAACAGGATAGTTCTTGTTCTAAACTCTCTTTCAAGTTCGGATTTAATGAATCCGAATCTCTCTGCAATTTTATCGAAGACGATGCTTGATTTTTTAAAATAGAAGACATTATCGCGGGCATTCCATACAAAGGGAGTATTAGTAATTGCAATCCCTTTAGGATCAACATTACTTATTTCTACAATTTCTCGGAGTTTTCTTGTTTCTTGTTTATTGACGATTGCATGCGTCATTATAAGGACAGCGTCAAGAGTATTTATTAAAGTAGGCGA
>CAYHEY010000022.1:0-9651 GCA_964355735.1 Candidatus Woesearchaeota archaeon | reverse complement strand
AACCAGTAAGTTACGTCCACATCATAAATGATGTGGTTTAAGTTTATGGACATTACTTAAATGTTATTCTTCGGTCTCAACTCTTGGAGCAAGGATAAAGGACAAATTCAAAAGAGGAGTATTAAAATCCATTCTTAAAGGATAATCATTCGAGAAATTCAAGATAACTTTTTCACTTATTTTTGCTGCTTTTATCATCTTCTGCATATACTCCAAAGAATATTTGCTTTTAGAGGCAATAGGGGACTCTATGTATGCTTCATCTGAGGAATAGGATATATTTGCAGAATTAAGGGCGCCTTTAGAATACATAGAAAATTTGTCCGGATTTGCTTCTAAACTGCAGGAATCTGCAACAATAGAGCAATCTTCTATTGCTTCTGCCATCTCAATAGAGCTCATCTCAACTTTAGATGAAAATTCCAGATTTGGAACAGGTTTCTCTTTTCTGTCAAGGTCTATAAGAGAAAGAGTAAACTCCCTCTTAACTCTGTCTATTATTTCTATTTTAAGATAATTATCCTCTGTTTTCATAGCAAGAGAACTTCCAAGAGAACATCTCTTAAGTATTGCCTTAAAATCTCCAAGATTAACTCCTAAATTTTCTTCTTCTACTTCTAATTGTGAAAACGCTTTAGCAGGCAAGAAAAATAAAATCATAGCAACATTAGCAGGATCTATAGCAACTATATTCATACCTTCTCTATTAACTTTTATTTTAACTTCTGAAACTAGTTCGGAAATTATGCTTATAATCTCTGAAAAGGCTTTTGGATTATCAAGTTTGATTATCATGATATCTCAAATAGACTGGCGCTTTTAAAGATTATTGTGTTAAAATGAATAGATAAATTCTATATTTCAGAGAACAAATGAATATTTAAACTTAAACTCACTTTTTTTTACATGTCCAAAGAACTAACTGAAGAAGAACAATTAAAGCAAGAAAATAAAAAACAAGAGAACAAAGAGCTTAAAGAGCAAAATGATGAAAATTCTGAAAGCTTAAAGGAAAAGAGAATAAGAGCAATGACTCTTTCTTATTATTCTCGCCAAGACATAAGAAAAGCTATATTTGAATTCTCGAAAAATCGTGAATGTGTTCCACGATATTTTGAAGGTTTTGGAAAAAGACCAGATAGTTTTCAATATGAGTCAGACATAATAGAGCATGTAAAATCCGGAGCAACCTCCTTCCACTGTTCTGAAGAACTCTGGAAAGATCCATTAGAACTCTCAACAGCTATGAGAGAAGAAGAAATAAAAAAACTTAGATCTGGATGGGATCTGCTCATAGATATTGATTCAAAGTACTTAGATTACAGCAAAATATATGCAGAAATTTTGGTAGAAGTTCTAAAAGCAAATGGTATAAAAAATATAGGGCTAAAATTTTCCGGAAGTAAAGGTTTTCATCTGATAATTCCCTGGAAAGCTTTTCCCAAAGAACTTTCTGGCAAAAAAACCTCAGAAATGTTTCCAGAATGGCCTAGATTGATCTGTCAATATTTATCAAGTAAAATAACTGAAAAATTGAAAAATCGTGTTCTTGATATCAGCGAAAAAGACGATAACTCTATAATAGAATTCTATTGCTCTAAGTGCAATAATGCCTCAGAGAAAAAATCAAAAATCTTCTTTATATGTTCTTCATGCAAAACCCAAATGCAGAATATAAGCGAAGCATTTGAAAGAAAAAGAAAAATAAGATGTCCAAATTGTCAACTCGAGATGGCAGAATTAAGAAAAGAAGAAATACTAGTATGTAGCTCCTGCAAATTAGATTCTTCAAAAGAGCCAGATAATTTTAAACAGCGAGTTCAATCAAGACACATAGACGCAGATTTGGTTCTTGTTTCTCCAAGACATCTTTTCAGAATGCCCTACTCTCTTCATGAAAAAACTTGTCTCTCAAGTACAGTCATACAAGCAGAAACAGAAACAATAAGAAAATTTCAACCAAGAGAAGCAGACCCATTTAAAATAAAGGTTCTAAATTTTACTCCGGATTCAGAACCAGGGGAGGCAACTAATCTTTTAAGAGCAGCGCTAGAATTCAAAAAACCAGAAGAAAAACCAACTTTTAGCAGCGAAAATAAAAACTTCGGAGAAAAAAAGTTTAAAGATATAACTATCTCAAATCTTACTCCAAGCTTATATCCTCCAAGCATAAAAAAAATACTTGAAGGAATGAAGACAGATGGAAGAAAGAGAGCATTATTCATATTATTAAGTTTCTTCAAATCTCTAAAGCTTTCAGAGGAGCAAATATCTAAACAGGTAGAAGAATGGAATCTCAAGAATGCAGAACCCCTTAAAGCAGGCTATATAAAAGCCCAGATTTCCTGGTATTCTAAACAAAATCCTCCAAAAATGCCACCAAATTTTGACAAATCTTATTATAAAGACATAGGAATTAACCCAACAGAAGATGAACTAAAAGCAAAAAATCCTGTAAGCTATACTATTCGAAAAGCTCTAAGTAAGAATTATTGGGAAAAAGAAAGAAGCAATAATCCAAAAGAAAATACAAGTAAAAAGAGAGAAGAATAATTAAAAGCAATAGCAAAACAAATCTAGCACCAGAAAAACATGAATAAAAAATTAATAAATGTTTCCGATATAGTTTCCTATCTCTATTGTCCAAGAAAGCTCTATCTAACAAAAATAAAAAGAATTCCCTCTCCCCAAACACCAGAGATGATAAAAGGAAGACTAAAGCACGAGATTCTTGAAGATTTTTCTAGAAAAGAAAAAGAATTTGTGTCAAGTATAGACAGAGACTATGAAAAACTAGACTTAGTTTTTATGTACGAGAATTTACTTACAGCAATAGCTCAAGAGGTTCTAGACTGGAATAAAAATCTTCTAAATAGCTTCAGAATAAACTCAGAAGAAATATTAAAAAAAACAATAAAAGATTTCACAGAAGACATAAAAATCAGAGTAGAAGCAATAAAAGAAAAATTAAAAGAAAACCTCTTTGGAGAAGAACTTTGGAAAAATCTTGATAAAATTTACCTCTCAGAAATACCCTTAGAATCTGAGAATCTGGGATTAAAAGGCAGAGTAGACAGAATAATGATTTCAAAAAAAGATAATACAATTACACCCTTTGAGTTAAAATCCAGAGAGGGTCAGATTTATCAGTCAGATGAGCTACAATTAACAGCCTACGCGATGCTTTTAGAAGAAAGATATAAAACAAAGATAGAAAAGGGCATAGTAGAAGCAAGCTCTCTAAAAAAAGAGATTATTATAACAAAAGAAAACCGCGAGTTAGTTCTAGAAATCTTGGATGAAATAAAAGCTCTTAAAGAAGATTTTCCCCCAATGATGCTCTCCAATTTCAATAAATGCAAATCCTGCTCTCTAAATGAAATCTGTCCAAATATATAAATTTTTAGAAAACAAAACTGGGAATCAAAAACCCAATTAAAATACTTTTTCAAAAACGAAAGTATTTTAAATACCCCAAACCTAAACTTCCTATGAATAAAAAAAGAGAGTTGGTGATTTTATCTTGTATAACTGTTTTTATTTTATTATTAAATTTTTCAATAGCAGCAACAAATACAACAAACTCGAGTTCAACAGCCCTGCCAGGCACATTTGAAAAGTCATATGAATGTCTTAAAGATAAAGTAAATGAGAAAATTTCTTCTGACATGAGCACAGAGCAACTTGCTTTTTCTCTTCTTGCTCTTGGTTATGATCGCGCTATGCAAGACAAAATTAAAAAAGAACTTGATGATCTAAAAAGCTCTTCTGGTAATTGCTGGCCAAAATCGGGCTGTACAATAAGAGATACTGCTTTGGTTCTTCTTGCTCTTGATAATATAGGTCAGAATACAGATAAAATAAAAAGTTGGCTTTTAAATCAAACAATTTCAACATCAGACTTAATATGGTATCTTCAAATAGACTCGAATAATAAAACTTCCTGTACTATCTCTGTAAATGGCTCTTCTTCTCAAAAAGTTTCTGTTGGAGAAGATAAAAAGATAACAGGCAGTTTTGGCTCTTGCTTTAGAACAGGTTATAATGGCTATTGGCTAGAAATTCAACCAGCCTGTTATGGAAAAGAAATAGAGATAAGCTGTGAAAACTCTTTTGTAACCTCTCTTATATACAAGAAAAAAGCAGGAACAGGAAGTAGCATTTATTATATTTCTTCTAATACAAATACAGGAAATTCAAATGACAAAACTCTAGAAAAAGTCAATGCAAAGTGCTTCAAACAATCAAGTTCATGTAACTATGAAGGCTCTCTCTGGGCAAGTCTTGCTCTTCAGAAAAAATCTGAAAACATAGATGCATTCATTCCATACTTAATAACAATGGCTGAAGATAATAAAAGATATTTTCCTTCTTCATTTTTATTTGCTATTAAGGGCTACAACGAATATCTTGGAGATATAGTAAATCAACAGAATAAACTAGGATACTGGAGATTATCTGAAGAAAACAGAAAATACTATGATACTGCTCTAGGAATATTTTCTTTATATAAAGAGAGCAGTTCATCTGATAAAGTAGAATTAGCTAAAGACTGGCTTCTCTCTCCTTCAATAAGCGGAAAAGAAGGTTGCTTAAATAATAATATAGCAGATATTGCTTTTCTTCTCTATGCTTCTTCTCCTAAAACAGCATTAAAAGAAGGAGCAACAACTCAAAAATGTTCTGACTTTTCAAATCAAGGATATGAATGCATGTTTGCTTCTTCCTGCGATAATCTTAATGGAAGCAAATTAGATTATTCTTGTAGCAGTTTCCAAGTATGCTGCAGCAAACAATCTGCTTCAAAAAAGGCCTGTATAGAATTAGGTGGTCAAGTTTGCCCTTCTGACTATGAATGTCTACCAATAGATGGAATAACAACAGAAGCAAAAGAAATTGGTTGTTGTAAAAGTCCTGGAATATGCAAAGCAAAAATAACGCCTGCAGAGAGCCAGTGTATAGTCCAGGGTTATGATTGTAAATCTAGTTGTGATTCAGATACAGAAGAATCAAAATCCTATGAATGAGAAAATAATATGGAGTGCTGCTCAGCAAAGACAACCCCAGAGCCAGTTAGTTATTGGTGGCTATGGCTCCTAGTAATATTAATAATTTTGATTATACTAGCAATAATATTTAGAAATCAATTAAAGATCTGGCTCTTCAGAGTAAAGAGTAAATTCTCAAAATCTCCTGTTGACTCTAGACAAAGACCTTCTGGCTTCCCACCAAGAGCTCCTCCAAATTCTTTTATTCCAAGACAAATGATGCCTCCAAGACCAGGAATGAATATGCCTCAAAGATATCCCCCACAACAAAGATACCCGCAAATGCAAAGACCAAATCAATTTCCAAGAGATAAAGAATTAGATGATACTCTCAAGAAATTAAGAGATATGGGCAAGTAAAGAATCTTCCAAAAACTATTAAACTCTAGACAAAGAGTATAAAATAAACATTTAATCCTAAAACTACTTTCACTTCACCCCTACTCAAGAGTTTCAAGAGTTAATATTAATAATATCTATAAATGCGAAGCACAAATTTTGTAGACGTTTTAAGTTTGATCTTGAACTTAACAAATAAGAAACCTTTATTAATTCTGTTTTTCTCATAAAATAATGAAAAAGGGAGTAATAATTTTAAGCACAGCAATATTATCAATTATACTTTTATTAAATCTGAGTTATGCGCTTGAAATAACTCTAACAAAAGATTCTTATTTTCCAGGAGAGACACTGCAAGCAGAGTTTCCTGACTTGTTCTTAAAAAACTTAAACTTAGACAATCTCGGAATATATTCTTCCAATTCTGTTCATAAGACTCCTGTTGAGCAAGACCTAATAAAAGAAGATGGAAAATACAGATTTTATGCTGTTCTTCCAGATAATTCTGGAGATTATTCTCTCAGACTAGAAGATATAGTCTATTCTGAAAATGGAAAGCAATTTAATAGGGATATTATTAAAAATTTCTCAATAATTCAAACAAATGAATCCTATCTTTCTTTTGAGCCAGGCTTTATATATACTTCTAAAAATTTTACAATACGCGTAAAAAGCTACAACAAAGAACAGACAATAAATATCGAATTTGATAAAATGAATTTTGCTCAATCATTTCAGCTAGGCTATGGCTCTGAAAAACAAATAAGTTTTATAATAGACTCTCTAAAAAATACAACAAGCTCAGAGATAAGCATAAACAACTATAATATTCCTATAACAATACTGAAGAATTCTCCACTTATAGTAAATACTACAAATCAAAGCCAAAAGTCTCTCTTAGAACTGATTTATTCAGATACAGCAGATATAAAAATAATTAACTTAATGGGTCAACAAGTCTTAGTTAATTTTACTCTTTTTTCAAGAAATCAAACTCAAGTCAAGAACATCTCAATAAACTCTTCAGACAGAGACATAAGAGTAGAGCCAAGTTTCATAGAGGAACTAAATAATGAAAAAACAATATTTCTTCTCATAGACAGATACGAGTATCTAAAAGGCTTCATAAATATCTCTGGACAAAATGGCTCTATACTAATTCCGATAGAAGTAAATATTACTACAAATTTATCTCGAGTTAATACAACAATAACCAAGATAAATAATAGTGCAACCTGTAAGCAGTTATCAGGAGAAAAATGTTCTAGTAATGAAGAATGTTCTTCGCCGTATATTGTCGCCTTAGATGGTTATTGCTGTCCTAGTCAGTGCAAAAGCACAGGAAAAAGCAGTTCAAATGGCTGGTTATGGGGCCTATTAATACTAGTTGTGCTTGCAATAGCAGGCTGGTTTTTATACCAGAAATATAAGAAAGCTCCTGGTCCTGATAAAATAAAAGATATCTTTAACAAAAGAACCTCTGACTATGAATCTAGAATTAATCCAAAACCCTTTCCAAGCACAGAGGTCAAAAGAGACTTGACTAAGTTTTAATCAAGAAAGTATTAAATGCTCTCCAAATAATAACCCCTTATTGCTACAAATATGCTCTCTTTCAATTAATGTAACTATCTCCTCAAACTTTCTAAACCCTCACTTTTCTTATCCAAATTTGCAAACCCTAATCTTTTTGCAGAATAATATTAATAAAATAGGTATTAAAACAAATTTTATTCACTAATTTTCTTATTTCTTCTTAGCTTTTTTCTGAGATTTTGCTTTATTATCAGATTTATCCTTATTATCTAGCTCTTCTTTTTTTCCATAGGAAATCTCTAAAGGAACACCAGCCCTCTGCTCAGATTTTGCTTTCATAATTTCATTAAATTGATTAGCTAAAGCCTGATTATTCATCAAAGCAGTTTTTGCTATAGAGTCATAGTTATGAAGCTTCGAGAGTATATCATTAAAGATATAATTAAAATCTAAATTATGCATATTAAACTTTTCAGGGTATAATAACTCAACATGAGCAGGAAGATATTTGAATAATATGTTTGTAAGATTTATAATTTCTTCTGCTTTTATCTCTACTTCTGCAAAAGTGCTGAATAATTCTATCCCTTCTGGAACACCCAAGAATTTGTCTTCTTTCTCTTTACCTGCAGGCATTTCTACTTTTTTAGGCTCTCTGATACTCTTATTAACGAGTGTTATTCCTTTTTCGCTCTTAAGTGTCTCTATCATCTGCTCCAAAGCCTCAACAATATGGCTTGCTGGTCTTCCAACTATCTCAAAGATCAATATGGCTTCTATTTGTTTATTTTCCATTTCTGATATTCGACTTTTTGTTTCTTTTATTTTCTTTAATTAAATTATAATTTTTAAAAAGCAAAAAAGATATGACAAATATGCATAAAACATTCATGATATAGGGCGCATATTCCATCATATATTCGCTTTTTGACTTGTAAATCGTATTTCCTAGTGTTTTTATATCTTCTGTTTTCATACTAGAAGAACTTCCAAGAATTATAAGTCCAGAAGAATTTGAATTCCCGACATAACTTGTAGAACTGCTTAGAGAAACAGCATTCAAGCTAGTTGCACTATCAGTCTGATTTTTATTTATTGTAATATCTCTTGTTGTAGAATTTACTATGTCGCTATCTCCACTTACCCTCATCTTTGCAGATATCTTAGCATCTCCATAAAAATTCTTAGAACTGCTTCTTATTCTTAATGAAACTTCAGAAGTTTTATTTCCAGAGCCCTTTATAAAATTATTCAGCCAATATATTCCAGATTCCCACTTGCTTTCATTTTCATCATATCTGTCTGAAATCGAGTTATCATTATTCTCAGAAGAAATCCACAGCTTAAGGTCATAATTCTTGTCTTCAAGATTAAAGAATTTTATATCTATATAAAATTCTTCTCCATTCACAATATCTTCTTCATCCCAATCTAGACCCATATAGGACGAGATTTTCTGAATATTAGTTGTATTGTTTGTGCTTGTTTGATTAGTCGAGTTTGTTGTCTGATTTATTGAAGAGTTTGTAATATTAATTAAATCAAAAGGCAGAATAACTATGCTAAAATTTCTAAATACTTTGGATATATCTTTAGAATTTCTAATAGAAACCGAGATATTTGAAGTTCCATTATAATTTTTTGTAATATTTAATTGAAAAGAGCTTTTATTGCTAAGAGAGGTATTTATTGCATCACTTACATAATTAAAAGTTGATTGCCAATTTTGACCATTGAATATCTCAGAAAGTCTATTTGAAGAATCTGTAGAATTGAATATATCTATTTTTACATCATAAGAGTCTAGTGAAAAATCCAATAGAGTTATATTAACTAAAAAAATATTTCCCGCTCTTATCTCATGAGAATACTCAAAAGCTATTTCTTCAGCACATACAGAAGAAATAAAAAACATGAAAAGGATAGTAACAAAAGCAACAAATACTCCCTTTTTTATCATGTAAAACTCAAGTAACACAGATTTATAAGAATTATTATAGTGAATAGATACTATAGATATAAAAACTCTAAGAGATGATTATTTTTATGGGCAATAAAGAAAAGGGGAGCAAAGCTGAGCGTGAATTATATGAGATGTTTGTCTCAAATGGCTTTAGAGCAGTAAGAATTGCAGGGAGTGGAATGATGGAGAATACTTCCGGAGATCTAATTGCAGGAAAAAAAGGAGAAAGAAAATACTGTATAGAAGTAAAATCTTCAAAAACTCCTGTAAAATATATAACAAAAGAACAAATAGAAGAGTTAATGATATTTGCAGATATATTTGGGTTAGTTCCTGTTGTAGCTCTAAGATTCAATAGAGAAGGTTGGTTTTTTATATCACCAAAAGAATTAAGAGATTCTGGAAAAAATTGGGTAATTACCCTCGAAGAAGCAAAGCAAAAAGGTCTCAGATTCTCGCAGTTTTTCTGCTGATAATTTTGTTATATGGATGAAATCAAATAGTTATTTTGCTGTTATAGCCATACCATTGCAACAGTTCAATGCAAGAAAAACTCATCTAAGCACATTTATTAAAAGACAACATCAGTAATTATATTTAAAGTGTTCGCAACCGAACACTTTAAAAAACCCAGAATCATAATAAACCTATGGATAAAAAAAAGAGGAAAGTCATAGATATACCAGAAGGTATATATGTAAAAAGGTTATCTGAGTTGACTAAATCTGCTCTCGCAATAGCAGGCGGAAAAGGAGCGAATTTAGC
>CAYHEY010000021.1:0-9883 GCA_964355735.1 Candidatus Woesearchaeota archaeon | reverse complement strand
TGAAATGATTACTGGACGGTCTAATCATGTATGTCATTATCTTTAAGAAAATAAAAAAGTCGTTCTTCTTACTAAAATTAAAGAGAAAAATGCAAATCTCTACGAGATTATCTCTAATTTTAAATCTTTACAAAAGAAAAAAGAAGATGCAATTTCCTGCGATAGTCCGCTTATTCCATGCAAGATTAAGATAGAAAGTAAAAATATCCCCACACTTAAAAAATATTATAATGAAAATCCAGAAAGAAAAAGTAATTCTGAACTTAATCTAGGGGTTGCTAAAAGATTTGCAATAGCTCCTGCATGCCCTTATTGGAGCCCTATCCTTCCTTCTGAGATGAATCTTAAGAATGAATGGAGAAAAAAAGAATATGCTTCTGTTAACGGCAGACATATATTTTATATGCGAAAAGATGGGTGCCCGTACTACGCTCAGTTTAATGCTTATGTCGATGCTGATACTATTATCTTTAATTCAGACCAGTATATTCTTGAAACAGCAATAGGCAGAAAACCTGCTACTGATGTGGAGATAATTGATGAATGTGACGAGTTCCTGGATAATTTTGCTCTTGAAGGAACTATTAATCTAAGCAGATTGCGAAATGAACTTTCTTTAGTTATGTGCGAAGATGATTCACAGACAAAACTTGTTGAAGCTCTCTCTGGAAATGTTGCTGAAGCACTTGTAGAATCGCAGAAACATGCTGAAGAAAGAGATAATGTAACAGAATTAAACAAAACTACAATTGTTGAATTGATAAAAACCCTCGTTAAAAGTGATGTCTTTGAAATCACTGCTGAAGATAGTTATTTAGAGCATTGTGTTGAAATTGCTAGGAAATTTTATGATGTTATTGGTGAAAGTTATGCCAGTTTTAGCAAAGATAGAACTCGCGGAGATAGTTTTGCAAAATTAGTTACTATAAAGCTTGATAGATTAATCAATTCACTTATTGAAAAAAATAAAACGTTTGTTTTTATGTCAGGGACTATCCATTCTAAAAAAGTTTTGCAAGAAATTTTTGGAATTAAGGACTTTAAAATAATAGATGCTGAGACATTTAACCAAGGCACTATAACTAAACTAAAAACAGGACTGGAGGATGATTTTAAATTTGAGAATTTTCAAACAAACAGGGTTACTAGGGAGCAATATCTTCGCGCACTAGATAAATGCGTACAGATAGCAAAAGTGCCTATTCTTGTTAATGTTAACGCCTTTCAGGATTTGCCTTCTAAGCAAGAAATTGAAAAGTACGAACTGGAGAATCTTATTTCTTCTTCAGAATTAATCGAGCAACAGAACTCTGATAAAGAAGGCCTGGCTGTTAAGGCATTTAAAGAGGGTAAACAGCAGATACTTTTTACAACCCGATGTAACCGAGGTATAGATTTCCCTTTTGAAACATGCAATAGTGTTGTTATAACAAAGTTTCCTTATCCAAATACACAATCTTTATTCTGGAAAATTTTAAAAAAGAATAAGCCTGAGATATTTTGGGAGTTTTATAAAGATAAAGCGCATCGTGAGCTTCTTCAGAGAGTCTATAGAAGTGTTAGGGCTGCTGATGACCATGTTTTCTTGTTATCTCCAGATATAAGGGTAATTAATAGCACCGTAGTCTAGAAATTGGTTGGTATTTAAAGAAATTTTAGGACTTTCAAAAAGTTGGCTTGAGAAGTTAAGCAGAGCTATTAAAGCTAAAATCTAGGTGATTTGCCAGTGGTTGCTGGAAAGGTGCATAGTCCTCTGGAGGTTAACAATGGAAAACAAAAGGAGGGATTTAGAGATTAAGAAAAACTACTTAAGTTTAAGTTAAACAGGGTTTCAGAGATTATACGAGATACGATGGATACTTACAGAAAGATTATTATTGGGTATTTTGTTGCTGCTGAGAATTGTTTTTTCTCAGTGCATATTCTCTAAAACTTTTAGCAGCATTTAGAAGACCATCTATGCTGAATGGTTTGTGCACATATCCTGTAAATCCTGCTCTATCACATTCACTAATGTCTATTTTATCGATATAGGCACTTACGGCAATACCTGGGATATCCGAGGTTTTTCTTATCTGTCGCATAATTTCTAGCCCATCTAATCCTGGCATTTTAAGGTCTATAAATGCACCAATTAAATCACTCTCTCTTTGTCCAAATATCCGCAAGGCTTCTGCGCCTTCTGTTGTTCCGAGGGTCTTATAGTGCTCTGTTTCAAGAACTCGCTGTATTGAAGTCAAGACATTAAAATCGTCATCTATACATAAAATGAACTCTCTGGACATTTTAAAAACTGGTTAAAAAACTATTTAAAGATTTATATGCTGAAAATAGACTATTAATAGCCGTAATTTCCCTTAAAATTTTGTAATCTGACCAATATTCAGAAGGTTAGACTTGAGAAGTTAAGCAGAGCTACTAAGGCTAAACAAGTGAGGACGTTGACTGATTCTTGAAGGTAGAAAAATTCCAAGACCGGATTATGGGATCTAAATAAAATTCAGAAAGGTGGGTTTGAGGAGTTTAGTTAGGCTACAGAAGTTAAAACTAAACTACGACGAATACCTATAGAAACTGTTTAGGAAATTCCATAATGTCAAGAGGTTTAGTGTAAGCAGTTAGGTTGGGTTTGAGAAGTTGAAATAGTTTGCTATGGATATTCTAAAAATAGCCAATATAAAAATCCCGAAACCTTTAATAACTATTTTTGCCTCTGTTTATCATGAGATTTGGTCGAGTAAATATTGAGCATAATCGCATTCTCTTTTATATTATCCTTGCATTAATAGCTGTGCTGATACTGGTTATTTACTTTATAGTTAACAATTCTGATAAAAAGATAGGCGGTGATAAGGATAGCCATGGTTGTTTGATTGTTGCAGGTTATAGTTGGAATGAGACAAAACAACAATGTGTGAGAGAATGGGAAGAGTCTGCTAAAACTTATTGCAGTGCTGAAAGCAGAGGGGTTGAAGTTTGTCCAGAGTTATACTTGCCTGTTTGTGGAAATGCATTTGAAATACAGCCAAAACCAGAAAATTACAGCAGCAGCTGTATTGCTTGTTCGAATGAGTCTATAATTTATTATACGCAAGGGGCGTGTTTATAATACGATGAAACCGTTAAAACCGAGTCATAGAGAAAAGAAACGGTATCTGTTTATTAGCGGAGCAGATGCAAATCAAAAAGAGATTGATAAAGCAATACTCTCTTTTGTTGGTATTCTTGGTTATGCTAAAGCTTCACCACAGCTCATTAGAACTGTGAAAAGAAAACTTGTTCTTGCTATAAATCGTAGTGAGCTCGACAAGGTACGAGCGAGTTTTTTGCTTAGCGGTAAAGATATAAGAATAGAGAAAGTAAGTGGAATGATCAATAAGTAATCTGAATAAATAGCATTTTAGAAATTTATAAGATCTTAGATTATTATGGAGTCTTCAATAATTTTAGATAGCAAGAGTTAAGAAGTTAGGCAGTTGTTTAGCGTCTCTACTAAACTACTAAGCATACTTATGGACTATCGTTAATAATTTTCAAACTTTCACTCTTTCGATAGGTTTTTAAACGAAGATTTTGTTCGTGTTTTGTTCTATATGGATACTAAAGGTATTGACGGACTTTTGAGTCATAGGATTGAACTAGCTGGTAAAATCATGCAGATAGCTTTAGCTAAAAAGGTAAATCCTAATGAAGCTCAAAAAGTATTCATGACTGCCTACGAGAGGCATAAAAAGGATTTTGGAAGTCTTAAGGGTTTGCCTCAAGAGGAAATTGAAAAAAGAATGTTTGAAAGATATTTGTTCATGTACGACGAGGCTATGAAGTATATAAGAGCAAATACTTTTGTCCGTGGTACTAGTCACGATAAGATTGCTCAAGCAAGAATTCTTCTTGTAGAAGATCATCCTATTGAAAGACAAAAGCATGAGAGGGAGCTTGAAAAACTAGTGATAAGACCAGAAATTCATATCTTCCCAGACCCTATAATGGCTGCATTTAACTCAAAACTTTCAGGAGATTATGATGTTTCTATACTTAATGGCCATTTAGCAGATTCTGATATCGATGGAGTTAGACTAGCACAGTCTCTTGCTGTTCCGAGAAACGATAATTTTGCAAGCATCTTCTTATTGACTAGCGACCATAAGCTTAAGACACAAGCAAGAGATTTAGGTATGAATGCTTACATTAAATCAGATATCGCTCAGGCCTATAAAGATTTGAAATCTTATTTATTTTCTATACAATCGCTTTCTGCTTAAACATATAGAAAATTACACTAATTAATGCAATTTTCTATCTGGATAATTGCAAAAATATCAGAATAATCGATGCAATTATCCATAGGCGATGTTTATTGCTTAACTGGGTTTAATACCCCGCAGCTCTGCTGCAAGACATCTCAGCTTGCTGTTATTAAGATTTTTTATTTTATAGAAATTGCATTAACAGGGCATGAATCTGCTCCTTCTTTAGTGCATTTTGCCTTTTGGCTTTTAACATAAGCTTTTCCATCTTTCATTTCAAAGCCGTCTGGGCAAATTGCTGCACAAGCTCCGCATCCGATACACTTCTCTTTGTCAACACTTACTCTTGGCATAAACATATTTAGAAGAGCAGATTTATAAAGTTTTGTTCGTTGGAGAGTCTATGGTGTTAAATAAAGAAGAGGAAACTCTTAGAAAAAAGTTAAAAGCTTATGCAGATAGTGCTGGATTTAAGCTTAATCCTAACGAAAAAGCCTTAGAGGGAATTATGAGGGGTTTGTTGAGGAATAAGCAATTTAAGGGCGAAATTTATTGCCCATGCCGTATTGTAACTGGAGATAAAGAAGAAGATAAAAAGATTATCTGTCCTTGTGTTTATCATCAAGGCGAAATAGAATTAGATGGACATTGCAAATGCGCCTTGTTTTGGAAGAAGTGATTTTTATCTAGAATAAGATTTTATCTTTTCTAATAAAAGCTCTTCGCTTATTGAGCCTATGATTCTGTCAATCTCCTTGCTATTCTTGAAGAAGATTATGCATGGGATGCTTGAAATTTTAAATTTTTGGGCTAAGTCAGGGTTATCGTCAACATTTACTTTTGCAAATCTAATTTTCTGGTTTTTTTCAGCTAGACTCTCTATTACTGGAGCCATCATCAGGCAAGGCATGCACCATTCTGCATAGAAATCAATTATCACTAGTTTATCTTTTATTATTGTCGAGAAATCTTTCGCCGCTAATTCTAAAACCTTTTCTTTTACGGTCATTTTCTAATCTCTTAATGCTTGAGTAAGACATTGAAAGAATATCAGTAAGGAGATTTATAAATGTTTTGGGAAAATACTGGTGGATTTATAGGCAGCTGTCATACTTGCATTTTGGGCATTTTCCACCATGACAGCCTTCTTCATGAATCAAGGTTTCTCCGCAATCAGGACATTTATTTTTAACGTCTCTATTTGCAGTTGAATCATATTTTTTTCCTTCATCTAGCTTTCCCCCTCTCCAGTTAGCTAATAATTGTTTTGCCTCTTCTTTACTCTTGACCTCTTCTAAATCATTTAGTGTAACAAGTTGGACCATTTGCCCATTTTTATCGTCGCCTATAATTCCCTGCCTTCTGAATACATATTCTAAAGCACTTGCTACTCCATGCGATAAGCCAAAACATTTTTTTTCGCCAAATCCATGCTCGCTGCTCTTAACAGATTTCATGCTCCTCAGCCATTTCACAATGTTCGTGTCTTTGCTTTTTAACATCATTGCTCTTTCCATTCCTGTTTGTATAAATTCTATACTCTCTTGGTCTCCGATAGGCAATCTATTTTGGAATATTTCATAAGGATAGAAATAATATTGGCTTGAAGTCTTATGTTTGTAGAGTTTATGTGCTATGCCTATATGAATATTATCTTCTGCTGCAATGGCTATTTTCATTCCGTCCATCATTAGTTTCATCTCAAGTAATCCTGGAGGTTGAATATTATTCCACACCAATCTTGGTTCTCTAGCTTTTCCGCTAGATATAACATCATCACGACTCCCTTCTACATAAACTGTAACGCCTTTTATTATTGGGTCTCTAAATACTGCTTCATAGATTTCTCTTATTTGCTGCTCTGAAGCTCCTTTTGGGAAATTTAATGTTTTAGACACTGCATTATCAGTATATCTTTGAAAGGCTCGTTGTATATCAAAATGAGCTTTTACAGGCAAATCTTTTCCTCTCTTGAATACTCTTTTTATTTCGTCTGGAATTCCAACTATTCCTTCTAGCTTGCCGTCATTTTTACTTATGCTCTCCCAAAATTCTTCTGGTTTTAATCCTGCATCTAAAATTGCTAATTCAAATCCCTTGTCAAAATATTTTAATTTAGTTTCTGAACCAGTTATTGTTCTCTCTTGAGTTATAGAGAATAATGGCTCACATCCGCTTGAAACACCATTGCAAATAAGGCTTATGCTTCCTGTTGGAGCCATGGTTGTTCTTGCTGCATTTCTCATAGGCTTCCTCTTTCCTTTGTCATATATGCTTCCTTCATAAGCTGGAAAGTTTCCCCTTTCTGTCCCAATAGATTCTGATGTTGCGCGAGAGAGATTTTGCACAGTAGACATTATTCTCTCTGCAAGAGCTACTGCTTCTGGAGAGTCGTATGCATGACCTAGGAGCGCTGCTGTATCTGCAAAGCCCATAACTCCAAGTCCTATTTTCCTTGTTTTACCTACAATGTCTGCAATATCCTGAAATGGGAAACAGTTAGCATCAATAACATTATCTAAAAAGCGTGTAGCTAGCTCTGTAACTTCTTCAAGTCGTTTATAATCAAATTTTTTAACTTTTCTGTCTACAAACTCTACGAGATTTATACTGCCCAGATTACATGCTTCATTTGAAAGTAATGGTTGTTCTCCACAAGGATTTGTGGCTTCTATTTTTCCTAATTTTGGTGTAGGATTTCCTCTGTTTATCCTATCTAATAAGATTATCCCTGGCTCTCCGTACATATGAGCATTTTTTACAATCTTATCAAAAACTTCTCTTGCTTTTAATCGCATTACAGGTCGGCTATTTGTAGGGTCTATGAGCTCATATTCTCTGTCTTCTTGATAAGCTTTAATAAATTCATCTGTAACTCCTACTGAAAAATTAAAGTTCTGAAAAGAAGTAAGATTGGTTTTCGAGTCTATAAATTCCCTTATATTTGGATGATGAACAGGCAATATACCCATGTTTGCTCCTCGCCTAAATCCTCCCTGATTGACTGCACGAGTTACTTCATTAAATATCCCTATAAACGAGAGAGGACCAGAGGCTTTTCCATAAGTAGTCGATACAAAATAATCTGCCGGTCTTATCCTGCCAAAATTAAATCCTGTTCCTCCTCCGCTTTTATGGATTACCCCTGTTTTTTTAACAGCGTCTAAAATCTCTGCGATACTATCGCCAACAGGAAGAACAAAACAAGCAGATAACTGGCCATTTGGATAGCCCCCATTCATTAATGTTGGAGAATTGGGCATAAATAATTTACGAGCCATAAGAGTATAATTGGTAACAAAATTATCTAGGACTTGCTTTTGAGAAAGGTCGTATTGGGCATCTGCATGTGCTAAAACTCTCGCTACTCGCACGTATACATCTTTTTGAGTTTCAAGAAGCTTTCCTGTAGACGTTCTTTTTACATATCTATCATTTAAAACATCTCTTGAAAGAGGAGTCTCGTATGAATCAGGAAGTTTTGAAATCCTTTTGTCTATTTGTTTATCTAAAGAAGTTCTTCCTCTCTCAGAAAGCTCTTTTGCAAAGCCAACTTTATAGCTCACTCTCTCTTCTCCTTTTGCATCTCTAGACCTTATTTCAGTGACCATCTTTTTTATACCAGATTTTTAGCTATTTTATTCTTTATAAACTTATATTTAGTTTGTTATATATTTCGGAGGAATTTACAGCACATGTTTGATGTGCTATATTTTGCACGCAGGCTATCTACCTATTATTTTAAGTGAATACCTTACCGAATCTCCGTCGACATTTGTTGCGTTGCTTTCTGTTAATTCTATGTATCCTGATGAATCTCCTCCAAGCATCTCAGTCATTTTTGCTTCGACTCCTGCAATTTCTTCATGCGACAGCCTTTTGTCAATTGTAAGTTCAATTTCTAAATTAATCATTCTATAAAATTAGGGCGTTTAGTTATTTTAATCCTTTAAGCTCTTTCTTGAAATCATTAACATCTTTGAATTCTCTATAGACGCTTGCAAATCGAATATAAGCGACCTTATCCAGTTTTTTTAATTCTTTTACTAGCATCTCGCCTATTGTTTTTGTTTTTATTTCGTTTTTGTTTGAATCTCTCAGTTTTGTTTCTATTTCACGAACAACTCTGTTTATCTTATCAGTACTTATTGGCCTTTTCTCGCAGGCTTTGGTGATTCCTTTTTTAATTTTCTCAGGGTCAAAGACTTCACGGCTTCCGTCTTTTTTTATTACCATAATCTCCTTAAATTCTGGCTGCTCATAAGTAGTAAATCTACGTTTGCATTTTAGACATTCACGTCTCCTTCTGGTAATCCCGCCTACGTCTCTTTTATTTGTTACTCTTGTTTCTGCGTCACAAAATATGCATTTCATCGTAAGGAAACCAAGGTTTCCTTAACGTTCAACCTTCCTTCAAAAGCCAAGGTTTCCTTAACGTTCAACCTTCCTTCAAAAGCCAAGGTTTCCTTAACGTTCAACCTTCCTTCAAAAGTATTTAATTGCATTTTAAGTTTCATGTTTATCTCCTTTATACAACTCATTGAGGTGGTTATGTGGTTAAAGTACTCTTTATAGTACATTATATGCTTTTAGAGAGCTATGTACTATTAATTGTATCATCTAACCTATTTTTATACCAACAGTGGTATTATTATAGATTTTAGAAGCATCACAACTATATAAAGATTATGGTTGTCAAAAAAACAATGGGGTACCCCCACTTTTAAGTGAGGGTTTGTAACAATTAAAAGCATTTTTCAATCTAAAAAGATAATTACTAAAATGCTTTTAATTGAAGCCCCTTGTTTCCGCGAAAAACAATGTTTTTCGGGGCCCTAAAAATCCAGCTAGGATTTTTTTGGTTAGGATGAAGGAAATTTTAATGAAATTTCCTGCCCTGAAAATTTAGCAATTTTCAGTGATCCAAAATTGAAAACAGTAAAGTTACAACCCAATTCTATAGAATTGGGTTTTCAATTTATGGACATGAAAAATATAACTGCCTGAATCTTTTATAGAATTAAACAGATTTGATGAGGGGTTTATAAAAATCATAATATGTTTTTAAAAGGCGAGGTGATGGAGAACAATTGTTGGACTTGAGAAGCTTAGACTAAACTTCGCGTTCCTCGAAGTTAGATATTAATAAGATTCCAAAAACTAGAATCAGAAAAACAATGTGCACCACACCTTTTAAGGTGTGGTTTGAATGCGCTTGTTTTTCGGCGATTAATGAAATTGCATATTTTAGATAGGGCAGAGTTGAGAAGTTTAGTGGAGCTACAAAGATTCTCAATGAACTATGATGAATACTTATAGAAGAATAATTATGGAATTACTATAAAATTTTAAGAATTAGGTTTGAGAAGTTAAGTCGATGCTCAGAAGTTCTCGATAAGCTACGGAAGATTCTTCTTTAAAAACCGCAGTTAAAATTTCAAAAATAAGTTCTTTTAATCAATTCTAAATCTTTTTAAATGCAAATCCTCTTCTAGAAATAGTAAATATGGTTCCTGTACGTAACCGTATTTTGTTATTGATACGTACAAAGAGTAAAAATACGGTTCAGTAGATCAGCCCGGTTAGAGAACCTGCCTTTTAAGAAGGCTGTCCAGCGTTCAAATCCATAAGCAGCC
>CAYHEY010000020.1:4426-10042 GCA_964355735.1 Candidatus Woesearchaeota archaeon | reverse complement strand
AGTGGGGCCTATAATTAATCTTATTTTTTTTATTGCATCTTCTCCCTGATAAACCAATGCAAAAACCCTATTAGTGTGAAATTCACCCATAATATATTTCATAGTATTCTCAAAGATTTCAGTCCCTTTTTCTATACCCCTTTTCTTAATTTGTTGTTCTTTTAAGTTAGAATAGTGGGCTTCTGCAAGTTCTCTTTTTACAGATACTACTTTTGCACCAATTATCTTTAATTTTGTTTCAGAAAGTGAAGTAATTATGTTTCCAGTTAAAGACTTAACAAGGCCATCGGGCTTGATGAGAACAAGGCATTGTTGGACTACCATTTTAATCTTCTTTATTTATTTTTTCTGCAGAAAAACCAGCAAGTTTCTTCTTAACTTCAAATAATCTTATCTCGCAGATAGCTAGAGGATAGATTTTCTTTAATTTAAGACCCATTGGTTTCTGAAGATGATTTGAGAGTATTTCTTGGAATATCTCAAAGTCTGTTTTGTCTTTCAAGTAATCTATTAACCAATTTTTTGCAGAATTTCTTAAAGTTCTTCTGACTGCACGAGATACTTTTTTCCTCGTTATAAGAAATGGCTTTATAATTATTTGACTATCTTTTGTTTCTGTTTTAAACGAGTCCTCTACATATTCTATGCCTGTGTGCATCATATGCGTTATGAAAAAAGGCATTAAAGTAAGTTTTTTTGGCTCTGCTTCTGCTTTTCCATCTTTAACTTTTACAATAAATGAGAGGTCAAGACTTTTTCCTTTAAGCTTTCTTGTTAAATCCATTTTTATGGTTTTATTATTAAGCTCTTCAATATTAGAAGCAATTGCTTCATATTTTTCATTAATAAGGGGGATATCTATTTCAAAAAACTTTTTCTTTAGTATCTTCACCATTTTACTCAAAAACTATTTTGCTGACCCTCCGAGATCTAGCAAGACTGGACTTTTTACATTTTTGACAAGTATAAATTAAAACTTTGCAGGTTGTAGTTTTTGTTTTCATTTTTCTTGATTTTACTGCTCTTCTTGAGTATCTTCCTTTATTTCCTGTTCCTGGGAGTGCGCCTCGTTTTTTAGCTCTCCATAGAGAACCATATTTAAGAGTTCCTCTTTTGTGTCCTGTTGAAACTATATCTATCTTTTGCTCTGTGTGAGCATTGCATTTTGGGCAAAATCTTTTTGTTTTTCTTGGTAGTTTCATGTGTAAGACACCTAGCGGTTTCTTGCTAACAACTTCCCTTTTGAAATTGTTATAAAATACCTCAAGAAGATAGGTATTTAAAGATTATTGTTTGTAGTTTTTTATAAGGCCCCATAGTCTAACGGCAGAACACAACCTTGACGTGGATGGAGTCCAGGTTCAATTCCTGGTGGGGCCATTTTTTATTTGGTTTTTATATTTACTAATAAACTTTATATATGCTCTTTCCATTAATTCTTATATGAAAAAGGGTGTGTCCTGTAGAGGGAATAATAAGAATGCACAGATTACAGTTTTTGTGATACTCGCGCTAGTTATTATCGGTTCTATTGTTGTTTATTTCTTATTTAAAGATAAGATTTTTCCTGTCGAGGTTCCAAGTGAAATAAAACCTGCTTATGAATATTATTCTTCATGCATACAAAATGTTGTAGAAAAAGGAGCAGATATAATGTCTAGTCAAGCAGGTTATATTTATTTACCAGAATTTAGAAAGGGTTCAGAATATGCACCATTTTCATCAGAATTGGGTTTTATGGGTTTGGGTGTTCCTTATTGGTATTATATCACTGAAAATGGTTTGAAAAGCGAACAAATACCCTCTAAGAAAAATATGGAAGCCCAGCTTGCGAGATATCTGAAAGAGGAAATAGCTAAGTGCGATTTTTCAAGTCTTAAAGCTCAGGGATATATAATCGAGGTCCAAGAACCAACTTCTTCATCTATGAGCATAGAAAATGATAAGATAAAGGGCTCTTTGAATCAAAAAATCTCTATAGCAAAAGGAGAATCAAATTTTATCTTGTCGAGCCAGAGTTTTGAAACTAATTCACAACTTGGGGATTTTTATAATAAAGCCAGAGAAATATATAATTATGAGAAAAAAAGTTCTTTCTTAGAAAATTACAGCATTGATGTTCTTTATACTTATGCTCCTGTTTCGGGTTCTGAAATTAGCTGCTCGCCTGTTTATTGGAATGCTTACGAGGTCATTGATAAATTAAAATTAGCTTTAGAGGCAAATATCGGTGCTATAAAAATTAATGGAAATTATTATACTCAAGCAAAAAATTCAGATTATTTTACAGTAGGAAAAGGCGAGTTAGATGTAGGGGGGAATAGAGTTAATTTTATTTATTCAAAAGATTTTCCAAGTAGATTTGAAGTTTGGCCTACAGAAAATAATATTATGACTGCAAAACCTCTTGGAAGTCAGCCTGGCTTGAGTGCAATGGGTTTTTGCTACGCACCCTATAAATTTGTTTATGATATGTCTTTTCCTGTTCTTGTGCAGATATATAACTCTGATGCAAAAGAGATATTTCAGTTTCCTGTTGCGGTTGTTATAAATAAAAATGTTCCAAGAATATCTGCAGGAGGAGAAGTAGTAGAACAAACTTCAAGTATATGCTCTAATGCTAATACAGATATAACAATTAATACATATAATCTTAATCTTGAGCCTGTTCAAGCAGATCTTAAATTTAGATGTCTTACAGAAGTATGCAATATTGGTAAATCTAAAATAGATAATGAAAGCGGGATTGCTTCTATAAAAGTAAAAGTTCCTCAATGTGTAAATGGCATAATAATTGCAAATGCAGAGGGTTATAGTGAGAAAAAATATACCCTATCAACTAATGAAGAAGATAGTGCAGATATTGTTCTTGATAAGCAGTATAAATTGAATTTAGAAGTATACATAGATGGTTCTTTAACAAGCGATCTTGCTGTTTTAATGATAGAAGAGCGGGGAGAGAATTCCAGCAATTTTATAGATAGCATAAGTTATCCTGGAATAAAAGAACTTAAATTATCAGAAGGAGATTATAGTCTGAGTTTATATGTCTATAAAAATAGTGCTTTGACTATACCTGAAACTACAATAAGACAATGTGCAGAAGTTCCTCAAACAGGAATAGGTGGATTATTTGGTATGACAGAAGAAAAATGTTCTGATATAACTATTCCTAGTCAAAAGATAAATAATATGCTTTATGCTGGTGGAAAATTAAACAGTTATATTACTCCAGACATGGTTGAAAATGCAAAATCAATTAAGATATATGCGCGGAGCATAAAACTTCCTTCAACTATTGAAGAGATACAAACAAGCCAAGAACAAATAGAAGGAAAAGCAATAGAAATTCAGATAATATAAGATGAGGAATGAAAAAATGAATTATAGAATAGAGAGAAAAGTTTTTATCAGCTTGAGCTTTATGCTTTTTATTATTTTCTCTTTGAGTATTATTTCTTCTATTGAACAGGCAAGTACGAGTGTATCAAATGTTCAGTATTTTTCTCCTTCTACTTCGAGTTTTAGCAATTCTTATGGTTCTCTTTTATCAGGTGTTCAATCGCGGACAAGTGACAAAGATTTATCAGAACAATTTATAGATATGCAGGTTTTTATTCCACCAGCAGGATGTACGCCCTCTGTTGTGAGAAGTGATTTGTTGGAAGAGCAAGATGTTCCTATTTTTTGTAAACTTCAGCCTTTAAAGATAAATCCTGCTATAAATATTCAGAGAATTGAAAGAATTTCTGTCAGTCAGAAAGAGAAAAATGATTATATCTCTGGAGTTAGTTTTCATCCTGCTTTGGCTGCAATTAGTTCTTCAACGAGAATGAGCAATAATCCTAGTTCAGATAATATAGGTTATGTTGTTGTTGTTTTAAGAAGACAATCAACAGAAAATTCGATGCCAAATTCTGTAAATGTTACTCTTGGAGCTACACTTCAATATGGTGGTAAAAATTCTTTTGGGATAGGAGAAAGTGAGTTTTACCTACCTGTTTTGAGTGATGGTGATTTTTCTAATAATTATGCAGATTACTCGTTTTTTGATGGAATTGGTTATTTAAGAGCAGAGGATGTTGATGAGAATTCTGCTGTTATATCAGTTTATGATTCTCAGAGCAATAAATTATTTGGAGACAGAATAGAAAAAGGAAAAACTTCAAGAGATTTTTATATTTCTACTTTAGCTTATGAACAAGGAATAAGGGCGACTCTTAAGGAGATAACTATTCCCCAGGTAAAAGCAACAATAAAAGTAGACGAGAAATCTTATGAAGTTTATGAAGGTGGAAAATTCTATAATAATTTATGCACTCTTATTAATATAGATGCCTATGGTGGCTCAACAGGAAAAGTAAGAATTTCTTGCCCTGGAAAATCTTTTGAGCTTGAAAAACAATTTGGAGAAATTAGTTTGACAGTTAAAGCAATACCCGGCTCATTTAGTGTTGGAGAGAAAGTAGATGAAGATATAGATAATAACTATTATCTGGCTTATGTTGGAAAAAAAGCTAGTGAGGCTTTTGTATTTGTCGTAAAAGTGCCTAGGAGTGCAATTGGTTCTGATACTCAAGAAATTATAAAAACAAAAATTAAAAATATTGGCTTGAATATAGATAGTTTGATTAGAGATAAGAGTACTATAGATAAAATCAAAGAAATAGAAAATAGTAAGTTTACATATAATAATAAAGAAGTTTTGGTTTCACTTATTAAACAAGGAGCAACTCTTGGAGAAATTTCTTTTAGTGGGCTTAATTTAGAAGATTCGACAATAGACACAAAGACCTTAGAATATTTTAATAATGCTTTGAAAAATTATGATAGTGTAAAAGATAGTTATGGTTCTGAGATATTAGCTTCTGTTTCTTCTAGCTCAGGGATATTTGAGGTAAAAGCAGGAGAAAAAGCCCTGTGGAATGAATATACTCTTGCTAAATTATTAGGTCAGAATGCAAAAGAGGCCTCAATATTATCGAGAATAATGAATGAGTATCCAAATTCAAAACTAAATGGAAATGGACTTACAGCAAGTGAGTTAATTAAAGGTGCAGGCATGCTAAGTTCAAGCGGAGATGAATATTATTATGAAAAAGAAGGAGTAAATATAAGATTAGTTTCTGTAAATGTTCCTTCAAGTCAGGATTCAAGTGCAGATATTAGATTGATAGTATTTAGTGATAAAATTAATAGCATAGTTGCTTCTGAAGAACAGAAAACTCTTGGAATAGGAGATGCAATTTACTCGGGAGAAACATGCAAAATTTCTGTAAGTTCTTTTACAGAAAGCAGATTATATTTAACTTACTCCTATAAACTTGGTGAGAGAACAAATAGTTGGAGTAATGATATTACTATCTCTGGAGATAAAACTAGGCCAATAGAAATAAGTCAATGTAAAGCTAAGATTTATGTTAATGCTTTAAATCAGAAAAAAGTCGCACATGTTTTGCTTACACCAATATTTTCTGGCAGAAGCAGAGAAACTAATTTTACTTTTGCAATAGGAATAGAAAAAAGGCCTAAGGCGCTTAAATTTACTCCAGAAGAAGCTTCTGATAAAATTGTCAAGTTAAATAAGCAAATTGCAGAATATAAAAATATTGAGCA
>CAYHEY010000020.1:0-4416 GCA_964355735.1 Candidatus Woesearchaeota archaeon | reverse complement strand
TTCTAAGATTATAGAAGCAGATAAACTGGCTTGTTTGGGTGTTAGCACTGCTATTAATATTAAAAATTTATTTGCAGGAAAGAATGGAGAAGCAACAGCAAGGCAAAAAGTAATGGAAAGATGGAATCAGAAGTGCGAGGGTGTTGGTTTCCAGAAGTTAAGTGGGGATGCAAAAAATGCAGAAGAGTGTATAGCCTATAATTATGACTTATCAATTAAATCTGAAATTGAATTGACAGCAAAATCTATGAATGATTATAATAATTTGTACGAATCTATTTCTAATGACCCTAATATGAAAACCAATAATGTGCTTGATGAGAAAAAAGCAAAATCAGCAATTATACAAAAAATAAATTCAGAAGGTCTTAATACTCAGGTTAAAAATGAAAATGGAGAGGAAACTCTTGAGACTTCTAGTGTTTTGAAAGAAGCAAATGCAGATTCTTTTACATATTCCGATTTATCTGCTATTTATTATGAACTTCGGATGGTTAAAAATAGTGCTGATTTAGATACAAAGAAGACTTATGGTTCTCAGGCTTATGACAGATTAAATACTATAAATCAAGAGATAGCTAGTTTAGGAGAAACACCGGCTTTATCGCAGAAATATGGTGGCGTTGTTCCTGCTATAGGAAATAAAAATACACAAGATGCTTATGCAGGAATATTTAATTGGCAAGATGTTCAAAAAGAATTTAAAGGAACTCTTCCTGCTGAACTAAAAACAGGTTCTAAAATAGCTATATTTAATTCTGTAGTTTATGGAAAAACTTATCTTGCAGACTTGAATTCTCCTAATGGGGATAGCTATACTATAAAGAAATTATATGAAATTAAAGATGATGGTTCTTTAGTGGATTCTAGTGCTATTATGAATATTAGATTTAAACAATATGATTCTAGTAGTCTTAAAAATATCTGCAAGAATTGTAATTATATGTCTGTATTTGGTTTAGCACCTTACAAAGGAATGCCTGCTATATTACCTTTTGATAAAGAAGAGGGTTGGTATGTTCAGGTTAAACAAGTATTTCCTGGCTTAGGAACAGGAGAGCAAAAAAGCTATCAGGATTCTGGAAAACTTAATAGTTTTTGGATATGTAATGTTGGCGCAAATGGATTAATGGAAGGAGTAGGAATAGATAGAGATTGTGCTAGATTTGATATTTATACTGGAAATGTGATAGATGACCAACTTTTAGGTTTAGATACAACTCGTGCAAAAAGTATAATTTCTGCTGCAAAAATAGCAATAGAAGATGCACAAAAAAAGCTTGTTGCAAATCCTTCTGCTTCTAGTATTTCTGTGAGGGGAAGAAATGGAAGACAATTAACGCTCGCAGTAAGAAGAACAGACAGCAATGGGGATGTGGAAAGTAAGTGTACTGATTTTATGTCTCCAAAAGATTGTCGGATGATATATAATGTTTGCGACCCTGTTGTTTGTCCTAATTCAAGATGTGACTTTGGAGGAAAGTTTAAAGTAGATAATGTTATTCAATCAGGCTTAGTTGGTTCGACTTTACTCTGCCTGCCGAATTTTATAGGATTTAATAAAGAAACAGGAGTTGTTGTTCCTGTTTGTTTAACAGGAATAAATGCTGGTTTAGAAGGTTGGACTTCTATATTAGAGAATTATAGAGATTGTCTGAATGAGAGCATAGCAACAAATAAGACAGTAGGAATATGCGATGAAATTCAAAGTGTTTATGCCTGTGATTTTTTCTGGAGACAGATGGGACCTTTAACAGAAGCTTTAGTTGAAAACTTATTTTTGTTCGCATTTGGGAAAGGAGATCATGGAGGAGGAGAATATTTATTCACACAGGACGCATGGAATAATGCAGAAAAATCAATGCAATTTATGCAAACAAGTTATGCAAAAGATTCTAAACTTGCTTTTGGATTTAAAGATTTAACAAGTACAATTGTAGCAGAAGCATGCAAGATGCCTTTATCGGTTACATATCCTAATAATTTTGATGCCATGGTTGCTCCTGAGTCTCCTGTTCAGTTTACAGCGACATTTGAAGAGGTTCCATTTACAAGTGCAACTTATGACGCTAAATCTCAGTATAAAGTCTTTTATCATATATACTCTGGAAATGATGCAGGACACTATTATCAGGTTTATTTAAAATCTGCTTCTAATTCTGCAAGTTATTTAGGAAGAAGTATTGTTGCTTCGGGTTATGTTTCTGCAGGTCAGTATGCTTCTCAGACAGTGGATTTTGTAGACAATTCTGGATTTCAAGAGCTTTGTGTTATGATAGATACACAGGAAAAATGTGGATTTAAATCTGTAAGCACAAGTGCTGCTTTGAATTATGCTAAAGACTTGGCTGTTAAAGATCAAGCAGCAAGTTCTGTTACTAAAGAAAGTGAGTGTGTTAATGGAGCTCATTCTGTTGGTGCTTTGCTTACTCCTAATTTACAGCAAGCAGGAGAAGAATTTGTTAATCCAGAATTGTATAATCAGGGAGTTACTAGAGTTTGCTCTTCAAAAAATCCTGGAAGTGGAGTAGATGCAACTAGATGGAGTGAGGTGGGTTATTGTGATAGTCAGGCAATAAAATGTTGGGTAGATACGCAGAGTGTGAAAAAAGCCATAAGCGGAAAAGGGATAGAAAATATGACTCTTGAGCAAATTAATAAGTTGAATATGCAAGCGAGTTTGGGTGCTGGGAAAGGTTATTTGGATAGCGATCAAGGAAAAACAGAGATAGAGAAATTGGCAGCTGTTTACAAAGAAGGTATAGCAGATAAAATTAAAGGAAAAGATGAGTTGGGAAAAATTTATACTGACAATCGAGTTTCTTTTAATGGAGAAAACTATAATGGAAAAACTTTGGAGAATATGGAGAATGATTTTCAGACAATATTTGATGCTTTAACTCTCTCTAGTCAAAGAGCAGGTTTATTGATGCTTAAAGCAGATATTTATGGAATTGTTGCTGGAAAATTAAAGAAAGAAGAAGTTGAAGTTGCTAGTCCTCAAGTTGAAGTGAAGGCTGTAAGTAGTAGTGCTGGTACTGCTGCTGGTAGTGAGACGAGTACAGAAGTTGTAGAAACTTCTGTTGTAGAGACAGATAATATTCTTTTAGCTAAGATGATTTATGGTGAAGAAGGGAATCAGAATTTAGAAGCTAAAAAGGCTGCTGGCTGGATTGCGATAAATAGACTTAATAATGGAAACTATGGAAATAATTTGCAAAGTGTTTTATCTCAACCAAATGCCTTTCAAGGATATAATCCTAATTTAAATTATAAGACTTTAACTAGTTCTAATAAACAGGCTTGGGATAATTCATTGGTTGCTGCGAATTTTGTTCTTACAAATAAAAATAATGTTCCTTCAAATTATACGAATTATTTTTTCTTTGGGAATGGAGATGCCATAAAGAATAAGATGGTTGCATGTAATTCCTTCTATATTGATGGAACTTTTGAATATGAACAAGTTGCAGGTTCTACAATGTATCTCTCAAATTTAGATTATAGTTCTTCTTGCGCTTAATTAATATAAACTCTCTGAAAAATTTAAAAATACTTTTTTATGCGGGGAAGAGGATTCGAACCTCTGTAGCACTAAGCCCTTGGTCCTAAGCCAAGTCCGTTTGACCGCTCCGGCATCCCCGCTTAAATGAATTAGAAATTAGCAGTATAAAAAGATAACTGAAATCTAGATGCTCGGGCTTCGCCCTCGCTTATTACTGCTCGCTTGACTTCACAAGTTCGCCAAGCTTACTTATATCATAATTAATACTTCTTCAATATCTGAAAATGCAAATTCAAGTAATGCTAGTAGCATTATTAATAGCTTTTTAGAGCAGAATTATTTCTTTCTCTTTTTTTCTCTTTCTTTTTCTAACTTAGATTCTGCTTCTTTTATCTTAATTTTATCTTCTAATTCAAGTTTTTCAAGAAGTTCTTTGTATCTATTTCTTATTGTTACTTCTGTTATGCCTGCTACATCTGCTACTTCTCTCTGAGTTTTCTTCTCATCATTTAAAAGGGCTGCTACATAGAGGGCGGCTGCTGCTATTCCTGCAGGGCCTCTTCCTGAAGTTAGCTCTGAATTTTCTGCTCTTCCAAGTATTTTTATAGCTCCATTTTGAGTTTTTGGAGAAAGATGAAGCACATTTGCGAATCTTGAGATATAATCTTTAGGAGAGCTTGGAGTAGATTTTAAGCCCATTTTTCTTACTATGAATCTATAGGTTCTTCCTATTTCTTTTCTTTCGACATCAGAAGCTTCCGAGATTTCATCAAGTGTTCTAGGTATATTATAAGAACGACAGGCAGAATAGATGCAGGCTGCTATTACAGATTCCATGCTTCTTCCTCTTACTAAGCCTCGTTGAAGGACATAGTTATAGATTCTTGAAGCCTCGTCTCGAACAACAGGAG
>CAYHEY010000019.1:0-10165 GCA_964355735.1 Candidatus Woesearchaeota archaeon | reverse complement strand
AACAAAAGCAAATTCAAATCCTGCTTTTCCGTGTTTTTGAGCTTCTTCTTTAAGTTTTAGTAATTCTTGTTCAGGTAAGTTTCCAGAATCATACATAAGTCTTCCTATTGTAGTTGATTTTCCATGATCAACATGACCAACGAATACAACATTGATATTTGTTTTCTTTTCTGCCATTTTGTTTTTCTCTTATTTGACTAAATTGGTATATTTTGAGGGGTTTATAAATGTTTTGCTTCGCATAAAGATTTATAAGATTTTAGTAGAAAAATAAGGTTTTCTAAGGATAATTCATCTTAGCTATATTCAAGGACTTGTTCATTTGAACAAGTTTAGGCCCTGAATAGAGAGGAAAGGACATTTATCTGTTCAATTTATTTTATCCCTTACTATAGAAGCTAGAATCCTCTTCTAACTTTAACACCAGAGAAAAGTTTAAATACTATCTTACCAATATTTATACGTATGAAAATAAGTAAGGAAGATTTATTAAGAGTAAATCGGGGATTTGGCGGGGGCTTAAGAAATGAGAGCAGTTTAGATTTTGCTCTTGAAAAACAAGGAGACAATAAACTTGGAGCATATAAAAAACTAGCTTATTTACTAAGGGCCATATTAGTGGATCATCCATTTTCAGATGGCAACAAGAGAACAGCAACATTTTTGTGTATGGTCTTTGCAAATGAGGAGAATATGCAGGTAGATAAAGAATTGCTTATCCATCAAATTATCTCGATAGCTAAGAATAATTTAATTGAAATAAGGAGTATTGCAGACAGAATTAAAACAGCAATAAGATAGCAATAAGGTGGCAACACTAATTAAAGAACAATTTTTACTAATATGAATAAAAAACAAATAAACAAAATTATGAAAGAGAATAAAGAAGTATTTGAGATTCTGGAAAATTATGATAAAACTCGAGAACTTCCTTTTCAAAGAAAAAGAATTTACCTAACTCTGACAGCAGCAACCATAAACAAGCTAAAAAGGTTAAGAGAGCAGACAGGAAAGCCCATTTCAAGAATAATTGAGGAAAGATTATAGTTCTATCTTCCACCCTCAAATAAAAACATCCCAAAAACTTAAAAACAACTTAAACTCCCTAACATCATGGCTAACTATGATATTATTGGAAACATAGCCATCATTAAGTTTCCAGAAAATCTAAAAAAAGAGGAAAAAATAAAACAAGCAAAAGAATTGCTTGAGAGAATGCCTAGCTTGAAAACTATTGTTGAAAAAATAGATAAAGTTAGAGGAAGACTAAGAACAATCAAAACTCATTTTTTACTTGGAGAAAAAAACCTTGAGGCACTTTACAAAGAAAATAATTGTATCTTTAAATTTAATATAGAAAATTGTTATTTTTCTCCACGCCTTGCTAGAGAAAGATTAGATATAGCCAATATAATAAAAAAGAACAAGAAAAATGCACGCGTCTTGGTTATGTTCGCAGGCGTTGCTCCTTTTTCTATTGTGATAGCAAAACACAGCAATCCAAAAAAAGTAACCAGCATTGAGTTAGGAAAAGATTGCTGTTCCTATGCCCGAAAAAATATAATTTTAAACAAAGTCGAAAACATCTCCGAGATTCTTCAAGGAGATGTAAAAAAAATTATTCCAAAACTCTCAAAAGAAAAATTTGACTTTATAATTATGGCTCGACCAAATTTAAAAAATACTTTTCTTAAAGAGACTCTAACTCTTTCAAAAAAAGGAACAAAAATAATTTACTATGGTTTCTCAAGTGAAGATAATAAAGATAAAATGCTCTCTCAATTATTAAAAGAATCTAGAAAAGTTAAGAAAAAAATTAAAATCCAAAATGTAAAAGTCGCAGGCGATATTGCGCCCTATGAGCATAGATATAGAATCGAGATTATTGTGGACTAGTTGCTAGAGGCATAAATCCCTTTAATTTTCCATAAAGATAATGTAAATGTCTTTCATAATCTACAGAATGTTTTCTTTCGGCCATATGGGTTTTTACAACATCATAACTATCTTTTATAAATGGATTTCTTAATAGGGCCTGATGTTCTTCTGATTCTAATATCCCTATAAACAAACGAGCATGAGCATCAAAAGTCCCATTTTCAGTTAATCCATGATTTTCCACACAAGTTCTTAGATAGTCAATATATTTTCTTAAAAAATCCGGATAGTTTCCGGATTTATCTTTGCTACGAATATGTTGAGGAATAAAAGCACAATAGTTTGGAACATCTTCTATACTCATTAGCTTAGCATTTGAAGTAATTATTCCAATACCCCTCAGTATTTTTTCAGGGTCAGTTTTAGAAGGATTAGTTTCTAACATTACCACTAGCTCTGATTCTTTCTCAGTTAACATGGGTCTGTTTGGCATGGTTTTTTTTATCATTGTTATCTAAAATTTTAGAAAGGCCTTTTGCCTAAATTAACTCAAGAAAGATGCCTTTTAAACCTATCGGTTTTTCTGATATTACTAGAGTTAAATTTGATTAAGATTCTTTCTCTGAATTTACTGCACTTGGAGCTTCTCCGCCATGCCAAGTAAATCTCGGTCTTACCCTCATCGAGTAAATCCTTTCAGAATTATCATCCAATATCAGTGCACTTCCTTTAGCACTCGGAAGATCTTGCATAGATTTTCTTATAGAATCTAATAAATAGGTTTGCATAATACTATTGAGAGCCTCAATATCTGGCTGAGCAGTTAGTCTATGTGCAATAATTATATCTGATTGAGTCATTGCATCTCTATGTATCACTCCGGGCTGCTGAGTAGCCATTACAAGCGACAAGCCTGGCTGTCTTCCTTCTCTTAAAACCTGAATAAGTGCATCACTTGCTGCTGTCTTTCCTTCTTTAGGAAGAAATTCATGCATCTCATCTATAAATAACCAGATAAGAGGAACCTCTTTTTTCTCCCCATAACTTGAAGAATCAATTCCATGTTCTAAAGCAACAATCTCTTCTTTTTTTCTCGCGAGCATTCTTTCATTAAATAATTTTTTGCAAACCAATCCAATTACAAGAGCACGAACATTAAAATTTCCTATAGAAGAATAACAACTTATATCGAGAACAGTAGATTTTCCAGGAACAATCAATTCTGATATTTCTGTGCCTCTTTGCCCTTTTTTTGCAAACACACCCCAAGTTCTTGCTGCTTCAAAGAGCGAGACACTCGCTTCTTTTACCCCCTCTTCTGCTTTACTATTTTTTAAAGCTTTAATTATATCATCTATATCAAAATCTTCTTCTTGTTTAATTTCTTCTATTATTCTTTGTATTATAATCGATATAGGTTCTGTTATCTGAAGATTAAAAGCTATTATCCAATCTTCTCCTGATAATTCAGAGGCTTTTATTGCAAATTTTTTATCAACAGGTATTTGTCTTGTTTCATATTCTTTATAAAAACCATAAGGAGCCCAGATTGCTACAGGAAGATGTTTTGGTTTTAAGTTCCATTCTTGAAGCAATTCAGAATCTTTTTCATTTTTGTATTTCATTGTCCAAAATATACCCATCGTATCAAATATTAGTGGAGCAATATTTTGGGATATTTCTTCAGGTAAATCACAGAGTTCTTCTGCTATTGTTGCTAAAGTATAAGATTTTCCACTTCCCCTTTTTCCTGCTATCATAATTACATGGCTTCTTGCAACATCAAGCCAAATAAGATTAGAAAGTGAAGTATAGTTTCCCATTTTAACATAACCTTTCCCTATATAAGCCAGCCCTTTTTCTCCAAATTTAATTTTGTCTGATTTATCTCTTCCTATTATTATATCATATGGCATTTATCTATTTCTCCAAGTTTTCTCTTTTTATTTATCCCTTTTAGTTTTTAGTATAATTTATAAGAGCGATAGAGGATTATAAGGGTTTTGGTTTTATGTCCATAAACCTAAAACCACATTATTTAGAATGTGGTAGTAGCCTTTACGGTTTTAGGTTTTGGATCACAGGAAAATCAAGGATTTTCCGTGCAGAAAATTCTGCCGAATTTTCTTGCATCCCAAAAACAAAGGGCACCGCGCCTTAAAAGGTGCGGTTTGTAAAGCCATTTGTTTTTCTGATATAAACATTTTAAGTTTAATATGAACCTAAAATCCACAAGGTTTTTAAACACTCTAAATATAAGTAATTCATGGTTGAGATTGAAAAAGAGATTAGAAAAGATGATAAAGTTGCTGAAAAAAAATTAGATTCTATTGCTAAAATTGAAAAAGAAATAATAAGAGAAGAGAAGCAAGTTGAAAAATTCTTTCATAAAAAATCCAATCTAATTATGTCTATAATCATTGCAGTACTCGCTATTGCACTTATCCTAGTTATATTTTTACCAAAAGGAATATCTGCAAATTCAGCAGGAGAGAAAATTGTTGCTTTTGCAAGTTCTCAGGGCACTGATGCAAAACTCGTTTCTGTATCTTCTGAAAGCGGTCTATATAAGGTAACTCTATCTATAGACGGCCAAGAGTTGTCTGTTTATGTTACTAAAGACGGAAAATTGTTTACAGCTCAAATGATTCCTCTTACAGCATCAACAGATTCTTCTTCTGATTCAGGACAAACAACAGACATTTCTAAAGCAGTTAACATTCCTATAGGAAATTCACCTGTTCTCGGAAATTTAAGTGCTACACTTACAATAGTTGAATTCTCTGACTTTTCATGTCCTTTCTGTGGAGCCGCTTCTGGAGCAACTCCTTCAATGGTAGAATATATGCAGTCTAGAGACCCTAGTTGGACAGCACCTATTCCAGGAATAATAAAAGATTATGTTAATACAGGAAAAGCAAAATTAGTATACAAATATGCTATGGGTCATGGCGGAGCTCATCCAGCAACACTAGTTGGTTGGTGTTTAAATGATCAAGCATTATTCTGGAAATTCCATGATTTAGCATTTGCAAATCAGGCTGATGTTGAAGATCTGGCTAAAATGAAAGATTTAGCAAAAACTCTTGGTGCAAATATGAATACACTAAACTCTTGTCTTGATTCTAAAAAATATGATTCTAAATTAGACGAGGATCAGGCACTTGCAAATTCTATTGGTCTTGGTGGAACACCAGGAATATATGCCAATGGCATTAAAGTAGCCAACGGCGCAGAAACTTATACAAAAGTAAAAGCAGCAATAGAAGCAGTATTAGCTGCTCAATAATTCTTATATTTATTTCTTATCCAATTATTCTTGCAACAGGCATTCGCAAAAGCTCAGAGAGTTCTATAAGTCTTTTGTTAGTTATCTCTCTTAGTTTTCTTTCAGCTTCTTCACTCGATCTTGTTCCCATAAAAGTTCTTTTATCTGTCAGAGATTTTAGAAGATAGACTTCTATATAGCCCCGAGAATCTTTTTCAGCAAGAGCATATTCTCGTCCAACAAAATTTGGAGAGCCAATCTCATAACCCCAAGCAGAATTTCCATTAGGCATTGTTCTTGTAATTGCTTCTGCTCTAAGTTCTTTTATCATTAAGTATTTGTTAGAGATAGCATTTATAAGTATTATCTTTCTCCAGTATATATGACAGGAGATAGGAAAACTGAAGAGCAATATAAAGGGAAAATGTCATCTCAAGAAACCGCAGGTGTCTTAAGATATAAGTATAATCCCAAGCCACTCTTTGAAGAGAGAATGAATAAGCTTCTCGAATTGAGTGAGCCAGACCAGAATAAAAGAAAAGACAATAAAGAAAAATTCTGGAAAATAGTGCACCAAGAACCTATTAATTCTATTAGATGTAATACTCTTAAAATAACTCCAGAAGAACTTAAATCAAGATTAGAAAAAATTGGCTGGAAAATAGCTCAACCATTCAAGCAGCATAAAGAAATAATGATCATCGAGAACTCTCTTGGTCCAGGCGAGCTTGGAAGACAGAGAGAGCATTTGCTTGGCTATTATTATGTTCAAGAAATTTCTAGTATGATGCCTCTTCTTGCTTTAAAACCGAGTGAAGAAGATAGTTTCTTAGACATTTGTGCTAGTCCTGGAAGCAAGACAACCCAAGCAGCCTCTATGATGAATAACAAAGGAAATATAATTGCCAATGATAATAATATGTCTAGAATTGCTATACTTGCTTCTAATCTTGAGAAGTCTGGAGTAAGCAACACAATTCTAACTAGAAGAGATGGAGTTCAGTTATGCAGAAATTTAAAAAACGCAGGGATTAAATTCAATAAAATTTTATTAGATGCACCCTGCTCAGGAGAAGGAACTCTTAGGTCTAGTCCAAAAACTTTTATTATATGGAATATTAAAACAATCGAGAACTTAGGAAGACAGCAAAAAGTTCTTGCCTATTCTGCTCTTGATTTGCTTGAAGAAGGCGGCGAGTTAATTTATTCAACTTGTACGCACTCACCTGAAGAAAACGAATTTGTTGTTCAGCATTTGATTGATAATTTTGATATAAAAATTGAAGATATAAAAAATAATCTTCCAATTAAAACACGAGAAGGGATTTTAGAGTGGAATAACAAAAAGTTTTCAGAACAGATGAAAAATTGCATCAGAATTTATCCCCAGGACAATGACACAGAAGGATTTTTTATTGCAAAAATAAAGAAATTGAGCAATAAAAAATTAAACTCCCAATTAAAAGATTTGGATGAAGAAATTTCAGAGGATGAAGAATGAAACCCCAATTTATCTTTAAATCAGAGAAAAAAGAAATACTCAAAAAGCTCGAGTATTACGGAATAAATCAGCTAGATTTCCTTTTAATTCATTCGGGAAATGAGAAAATCCGCGGATATTCTGGAAGTCTAAGCACAGACGAGATAATGAATCTTGATGAAGCTGTAAGAATCGAGTTAACAGGAATGTATCTTTTTAATACAAATGATAAAGATGGTGGGCTGAGGTTGAGTTTTGATGCTGTTCATATTTTAGGAAATCAAATAACAAAAAATATCCTCGAGTTAAACGATGAACAAGCTAAAGAATTTTTGAAAGGCGGAGATATTGCCTTGAGTGATAAAGATAAAGAAAAATTTAAAGACGAGCCAAGCGGTCTTAAGGTAGTCAAGAATAAAGGTGAGTTTTTAGGAACCTGTAAGCTAACCTACGAAAGAATAATCAACTATATGCCAAAAGAAAGGCGACTGAGATAATCTTAATAAATCATATTACACATCACTCTAAGAGCATTTTGCAAACTATAACAATTTAAAAACCCCCTTTTCTTAAAAGATTTATGACAGAAAAAGATTATTCAGGAGCAAATACGAGCAAGATAGGAAAAAATGCAAAGGGAAATACAAATATCTCTGAAGGAAATCTAGAAATAAAAAATAAAAACTCTAAAAAAACTTCTGCAAGCGAGATTGATATTAATAAAGAAAATAAGAAGGACAACAAAATTCTTCTTGATTATAAAAAAGCAGGCGATATTGCAAAGCAGGTTAAAGAATATGCTCGCGAGATAATCAAGAAAAACGAGCTTCTTTCTGAAATTGCAGAGAAAATAGAAGCAAAAATCCTGAGTTTGAACGGAGAAGTTGCTTTTCCTGTAAATCTTTGCATAGATGATGTTGCTGCACATTATACTCCAACTTTAAGAGATGATAAACGAGCCACAGGTCTAATTAAAGTAGACATAGGTGTTCATGTTAAAGGCTATATTTGCGATATTGCTTTTAGTCTTGATTTAAGCGATAATAAAGAACACACAAGATTAATAGAAGCTTCTGAAAAAGCTCTTCATACTGCTTTAGAAGAAGTAAAGCAAAAAAAAGATAAAACTATTTTAAGTGAAATAGGCAAGAAAATACACCATTCAATTTCCTCTCTAGGTTATTCACCAATAATAAATCTCTCAGGTCATGGTCTAGATTCTTATGATATTCATGCAGGCTTAACAATACCTAATTATGAGACAAATAAAAATGATGAAATAGGAGAAGGTGCTTTTGCAATAGAACCATTTGCAACTCTTTCTAGTGGAACAGGATTAGTTTATGATGGCAGTGGAAGCAATATTTATCATATTATTGGGGAAGGAAGTGTTCGAGACCAATTTTCCAGAGAAGTCTATGCTTTTATAATAGAACATAAAAAAACCCTTCCGTTTTCAATTCGAGAATTAGAAAGAAAATTTGGAAGCAAAGTTTTATTTGCTCTCTCTAATCTTAAGAGAGCAGGTATAATAGAAGAGTTTTCTCAATTAATAGAGAAAAATCATAAGCCAGTCAGTCAAGCAGAAACCAGCCTGATTATTCATGACAATCAAGTTGAAATTTTATGCTAAATGATTCTTGGGGTGGATTTTTTGCAAAAGATAAATTTTATATGACTCCTGATGGAGCAGTAGGTAGATTTCTAGGAAGAGACAGGTTTTATATCGATCTCGAGTTAGCAACAAAAGAAGAAGTTTCTTATCAAATATCGCAAGTAACTCCAATAGTTTCATTAACAGAAAGGCAAAAAGATGATTGGGTTCTAGATTATTTGGTAGCTTGTCTTTAATCTATTCTTTCCTTAGACCTATCTTGTTGCTTTTCTATCACAATAATCTTTAAAAATAAAAAAACCACAATAAATGCATGTCCAAAAAAATACCCCCTGTTTGTGGTTGGCTCTTAGAGCAATTTCCAGACATAGTTTGCAGTCTTCCAAGAGACCAAGATGGTTTAGTAATTGTTGCTTCGGACACAGAAAGAAGAAGTTTTCTAGGAGTAGCTGCTCGATTAATTGTTCCAGAGAATATAAAAGTCTTTCAGGCAATATATGATTTTCCAGGAAATGAGCAACCATTTTTTATAACAGAAGGCAGACTAGAATCAGCTTATCTTTCTTTAGTAAAACCTGTTCTAAGACAAGAAGGAGAAAAAAATGAGTACGATTTATCTAAACTTATTTGGTTTAATACAGAAGACAGCTCAAGAGTATTTAATAGAATGTGCAAAAAAAAGCGAGATTTAGGAATCTATGGTCTGAGATATGATTCTCATCCACTTCTAGGAAACTAACCCTCTTTCTTTTACATTTCTTATTTCTCAGGTAACTTATCTTTTTCTTCTCCTGTAAGAATATATTGCCTATCAGATAGAAAAACATAAACTGGCTTAACATCCAGACCTTTTTTTCTTTGTTCTTTTAACATTTTATGAATTTGCTTCATTAAATCATAAAGTACAGCACTAAATAATCCCCCTAAAACATTAACTAGAACTTCACTTACAACAGAACCTTTCTTAGCCTTTATCTCAAATTCAATTTTGCCTTGTTCAACATATTCAAACAAAAGTTTTGTCAGATAAGAGGAATTTTCTACATCAAGATTAGCATGAATCTTAAAATGAGCTTCTTGCCTTTGAATTAGAATCTGATTAGACATATATGATAGGGACGACTCTTATTTATATAATTTTCTATGGACCTCTAAAATCCTTTTTGAAGACCTATTCTTTTTTAAAATAAATATTTTAAAATTAAAATCTTATCCTAAATAATTTGGTCCACAATTTCCCTCAGAAATAGATGATTTAGCACTTTTCAAATAGTCTTTTTCTATGTCTTTATATTTTTCCGATTCTCTTTTTGTTACTGAAGGCGGAACTTTTGTCATTGCCTTTTCTATATGTTTTTTTGTTATCTTCTTTATATTCAAATCCTCTCTGAGAGCTATCATTCCAGATTCCCTAAGCAGAGATTGTATATCTGCGCCAGTATAACCTTCTGTTCTCTCTGCTAAATCATCTAAATCTATTTTTTCTATCGGCATCCCCCTAGAATGTATTTCGAATATAACTTTTCTAGCTTTTTTATCGGGAATAGCCACATATAAAACTCTGTCAAATCTTCCAGGCCTTAAAATGGCTGGATCGAGTATATCAGGGCGATTAGTGGCGGCAATAACAGTAACATTTTCTAAAGGCTCCATACCATCCATTTCTAAAAGAAGTTGATTAAGAACACTTGAATGTTCTGAGTTATTTTCTGAAGAACCCCTTCTTGAAGCAATAGAATCAATTTCATCAAAGAAGATTATGCATGGCGCAACTTGTCTTGCTTTTTCAAATATACGTTTTATAGCTTTAGCAGACTCGCCAACCCATTTACTAACTACTTCGGGTCCTTTTATAGATATAAAGTTTGCTTCACTCTCGGTCGCAACTGCTTTAGCTAATAAAGTTTTACCTGTTCCAGGAGGA
>CAYHEY010000018.1:2628-10336 GCA_964355735.1 Candidatus Woesearchaeota archaeon | reverse complement strand
TTTCTTGAATCAATCTTATTCCCCACAATTAAAACAGGAATATTCCTAGCAACTAAATTTCCTATAATAGTTATATTAACCTGAGAATAAGGATTCTGTGTTGAATCTATAACAACCACAACAGCATCAACATCATCAAGCCATTTTATAGCATCTATTATGCCATGCGTTGCTTCTTTTGCTCTTTCCTGAGCATCTTTCTTCTTTAGCCTGAATTTCATAAAGTCCTCATAGTCTATTTTTGTAGCTATTCCAGGAGTATCAACAACTTTGAAGGTCATAGAATTTTCTTTATATTTTATTTCCACTTTTTCTTTAAACTGAACTTTTCTTGTTTCATGAGGTATTCTGCTTACTGTTCCTATTTCTTCTCCCGTCCAATCTTTACATATTCTATTTGCTAAACTAGTCTTACCAGCATTTGGTGGCCCATAAAAGCCAATGCTTATACTCTTTTTCTTCTTGAACATATCTGTAAGTATTCTTTTAAAAAAATTCTTTATAATTTTTATGACCATCTTTTTTTGAATATTATTTTTAGATAACTATTAAGGTTTATTAATGTTTTGTTGTTTATTTTGCATAAGTGGCACTCTCTGAACATTTGAGATTGGTCTAGGAATAGGTCTTAATTGAGGTCTTTGCATTTGTAGTTCTGGTTTTTTAAGAAGCAGAGGTCTTTTCATAAAGCTACTTGGAGGCATTCCTGGTCTTGGAGGAAAGGGCCTTATATTTCTATCTCCTTTTCCAGGTTCTTTCTTCTTCAATTTATCTTTGAAAAAAACAAACAAGATAATTATCAAAAATATAATCGCTCCAATACTTAATAGGATAATTATTGTCTTTAGATTGCTTGGACTGCAATCACTAGAACAATTATCATAATTCTCTCCATTTTCGGAGTCACATATCTCATCATTATTACAATTAGTTATACTTTCATTAGGTATAGCAAGCAGAGAGAGTTTTGGAGACATATAAACAGGAAGACTAACCAAATTAATAGAATCATATACCATTATATTTACTTCTTTTTCTTCTTCACCAGAGAAACTTAGTTCTACTCCAGAAGAATCAGAATCAAGACTAATAACTTCATAGTTTTCTATATAAACTTCTTCTTTTGGTTTGTCTATTATCAGATAGAGTCTATCAAAGTCAGACTTTGATTTTATATTAAGTTTTATGTTAGTAAAAGAAGCATTGTAAGAGTCTGCATAGGCTAGAGGATAAGACTCTATATTTTGATTTACCTCAAGAGATTTAATAGCCCAGCCAAATACAGCATTTTTAACTTTTTCATCACTTGCACTTGTAGTCTCAGAGCTGATTGTTTTTAAATTAGCCACATTTATCTTTGAAGGACTGAATATATATTTTCCTGAAATCTTTTGCTCCTTTTTTATAGAGCTTGGAAGAGCTAGATTTTCAAGAGTGCTTATTATCTCAGCATATACCTCGCTAGAGCCTCCTGCTGCCTCAAATTTTGCTTTAAGTTTATTAATCTCTTCTTCTTTTTTGTCAAATTCAAATTTATTAATAAGAGCATTTTTAACAGGAACTGAAAAATTATTTATTTGATTTTTTAAATAAGTCATATTTTTGATATAGCCTGCTATAGAAGCATTCAGATATTCTCCAGGATTTACAGCATTAATATCAAAACTCTTATTTATTTCTCCATTTATATTTGAAACACTTAGAGTAAGGACATAGTTTCCAATAATCTCATATTTATGCAAGACCCTATTTGTCTGGCTCTGAGCACTAGTATTATCTCCAAAAAACCAGGTATATTTTGTTATATTTCTTCCAGAAATAGCAACTTCAATAGGATAATTCACAGCAACAGGTATATTCTTATTAACCAAGTCTCCGATATTAGCAAGACTTAGAACTTCTATCGACTTTTTTGCTATTTCTACTCCATTGAGCTTTATCGAGAGATCATATAAGCCAGGAGAATTTGACACTTTAAAGTTTAAATTTGAAAGTTCTATTTTTGTATAAGGAAGAGTGATATTTGAAGGCGCTATCTGAAGAGAATAGGGTATATTACTGGAATAAAGCCCACCACTATAAGCCAGAGAATAGGTATTTATTTTTATATTCTGATTATTAACATAAGAAGTAATATTCATGGGTATATAACAGCCAAGAGTGCAGTTATTATCATAATTTGAAGAAATATACTCGCTTATAATCCCTTCAATATTATTTTCAGAAGAATTAATAATAACCTCTCTAATAGGAGCATAGTTTTTCTTTTGTATAAATAAAGAAAAATCCGCACTTTCTGTTCCAAAAAATCCGCATACAGGTTTTGTATTTTCTATATAAAGTTTGTACAATCCGTTTCCAGATATTTTTTCAAGACAGAGAGTTATATTCCTTGGCTCATCTATTGTTGTATTTATTACACAGCTTATTTCTCCTGAAGCAGGAAGATTATTTATCTCTTGCTCGCACTCATCTGATCCATCCAAACTAAACTTAAATTTAGCATTGCCATTTCCTGAGAGTTTTGCAATAGCATTTAATCCAATTGTTTGTTCAATAGAGAAAGTATTGCAGTATTGTTCATCATTTTCCATTTCAGAGCCTATAAGAGAATTAGAAGAAGAATCAAAACAACCAGAATATTTATTTCCACAATTAGAAGCAGAAGCTTTATTATTTTTCCAATCAACTAGCTTATCATTAAGTATATCGATTGATAGCTGATTATTGCAGAATTCAGGAGCATTAGAAGTGATATTTAATTTAAAATTTTTAAGCAGACCAACAGAATCTTTTACAATCTTTAAGCCAATAATCTTGCTTTCTCCATTATTAAGAGAAAATTCTCTAGCATTATCACTCAATTCTAGATATTGTTTTTCACAATCAGAAGTAGAGCACGAGTAATCTGCTTTCGAGTTATCTAAGAATTCTTTTACGGTTATCTTTTGCCCAAGAAGACTAAAAAGAGAATTAGAGGGCTCATTTGAAAAACTCAGATTTATCCAGCCACTAACAAGACCTTCGTAAGAATATTTATTATTTATAGAATAATTTGAGACTCTATAGCTGGCAGAAACAGCAGGAAAGCATATAAGAGTTAGTAAGAAAGCTATAAAGACCACTATAAAAAGATTTTTTGCATATTTCATATTTCCCCTTTTATCATTTAATGATTATTCTTGAGTATATTCGGTTGTTTATAAACTTTTTTAGTAAGGATAAAAAGTTTATCCTCTTTCAAATTACTCATTTATCTAACTCAGAAAACTAACTAAATTCATAATTCCTTTTACCTCTGCTGGAATCTCCTTAGATTTGGCTAATCTGACTATTTCGTCATCACCCGAGATAGCTAAGAACTTTACAAGACTTTGTTCTACTAGCGATTTAAATAATTCATAGACTTGAACAGAGGGCGAGATATTTATAGAACCAGGAAAACCGAAATTCGCATCCATAATAACTCTTGAGTATCTTAGGGTTCTTGCTTCAGCCATCATTTCATCCAGATCTTCTGCAATAACAGGCTGATAACCTCTAGCAGTTGCTATTAATGCTGTTGATTTTCCGTGATTGGGATAATGAAATCCAATAAGTATTCTTTTGTCCATTTTGTTATTTTTGTTCGCTTTGTTTTTCTTAGTAAAAGAGTCTCTGATTGGTTAATCTATCCCAATAAGCGATTTGACTACCATCTATTAAATCAAAGACATAACTAGCAAATATATAACTTGCTTCGGGATGCATATGAAGATAATCCCTGGCTGATCTCTTTAATGTTTCTCTGCTCTTAGAACCCCTCAAATGTCGCAATAATCCTTTTTCAGATACGGAAATCTCATTATCTCTCTCTCTTTTTGCTCTAACTTTATAAAACAAATCTATGCCCATGTTTATTTTTCGTCTAATTATCACAGAACTCTTTCCCTAGATAAATAACCAAGATATTGTTTTTAAATCTATCCTTTCATTACAGCAATAGGAATAACTCGAGCAACTAATTTTCCTATTCCTGCTTCACAGCTTACTCGAACAACTTCATCTATGTCTTTGTATACTTCTGGCGCTTCTTCTACTAAGCCCTTATAGCTACCAGATTCGATTTCTATGCCTTTATCATTAAGTTGTTTTTTTATGTCTTCTGCTGTAAGCTCTCTTCTTGCCTGTGTTCTTGATTCAACTCTTCCAGCACCATGCGCAGTACTTGCAAAAGTTAATTCTTCTGCTTTTTTTGTTCCAACAAGCAGATAACTTGCTGTTCCCATGCTTCCAGGAATTATCACTGGTTGATTTTCAAAAGCTCGTGTAGCTCCTTTTCTATGCACACAAAGTTTCATTTTTTTTCCATCTACAACATGCTCTTCTATCTTTGCTATATTATGGCAGACATCATAAACAAGTTTTATTTCAGATTTAGGAAAATAATATTTCATTTGTTCTCTAACTTTATGCATTATCATCTGCCGATTACAAAAAGCAAAATTAACAGCACAATTCATAGCACTCAAATATTTCTTGCCTAATTCTGAATTTATAGGAGCATTAATTAATTCTCTGTCTGGCAGATTTTCAAATCCATATTCATCTTCCATTAATTTGATATAATCGCTTGCAACCTGATGTCCGAGCCCACGAGAACCACAATGAATCATTATAGTAACATTATCTTCGTTTATTCCGAATTTTTCAGCAAGTTCTTTATCATAGATTTTATCTATTTTTTGAATCTCGAGAAAATGATTTCCAGAGCCAAGTGTACCGAGTTGGGGTAGTCCTCTTGCTAAAGCCCTAGGAGAAACATCTTTAGCATTAGCATTTTTCATTCTTCCATTTTCTTCTGTATGCTTTAAATCTTCACTAGTTCCCATTTTTTTCTCAACAGCCCACTCTGCTCCTTTTTCAAGAACTTGCATCACTTCTTCACGCGAGTATTTTTCTCCCCCTCTTCCAACACCTGATGGAATTGTTCTAAAAATTGAGTGTAGAATTTCTTTTTTCTTTTTCTCAAACTCTTTAAAAGGAATATTTGTACTAAGCAGTCGAACCCCGCAATTTATATCATAGCCTACTCCACCAGGAGAAATTATTCCTTTCTCCATATCAAAAGCAGCTACTCCGCCTATGCTAAATCCATATCCCTGATGAGCATCCGAGAGTGCAATAGAATGCTTTACTATGCCCGGAAGCATAGCAACATTTTTTACTTGCTCAAGAGTCATATCTTTCTCCATATCTCTCAAGAGTTTTTCACTAGCAAAAATAATTCCAGGAACTTTCATCTTTCCTGTTTTAGGAATCTCCCAAGTATAATCATTTATTTTCTTGAGTTCTATTTTATAGGTCATTTTAAGCTTTGTTTATCTTTGTTTAAATAGATTTGGTATTAAGTTAAGACGTATTAACTTTTTAATCTCCTCTTTTCTTCCAACATACAATTCATAGTAAATAGTTCCAATTCCATTAATACACCTTCTTACTGAACTTTCAATATTATAAAACTTTTTAATATTCTAAATATACCCTCTGTGTCTGCACAATCGGTTTCTCTTAGCTTTCCATCTTCTGCTATTAGTTTCAACTGTCGACAAAATGTCGATAGTTCAATTTCGGATGATTCTTGCTCCCTTATTTTTAATCTATACCAATAATCCTTAGCATCTTGACTATCAGTTAAAGCTCCAACAATATCCACAACAGAGAAAAACCACTTATCTCCTACTAATTTTCTTCTTATAGCTTTTCCTTTAAAGAGAGCTATGTGAGTATCTTCTTCTTTCTTAGACTCCATATTAGAATAACAATCAACTAGAATTTATAATACTATCCTTTTCTCTCTCAACTTTAAAAAATAAAAGTCAAAAATAAATAAAACTAAATTAATCAGCTGTCTAATTATTAGAAGCTTTCTGAATCTTCTGAACTATCAGAATCTTCAGACATTTCATCTTCCATTCCTTCTTCAGTGTCTTTCTTCTTCTTTTCAGAGAATTCATCTTTCTTTTCAGAAAAATCACTTTTCTCTCCGAAACCACTTCTAGGTGTTATGCCCTTTTTCTTCATATAGCACTCTTTACATAACACTGTGCTTCCATCTCTAGGTTTGAAAGGAACTTCGTCTTCTTTTCCGCATTCTGCGCACTTTATCTTAGTCATTTCTCTAGGGCCGAAAGATCTTCTAAATCCTCCTCTGTCCCCGCCGCCTCTTCTAAAGCCTCCGCCAGAACCTCCACGGAAATTACCGTATCCCATGTATCTTATTCCTCCATCTTATCATTTACTTCTATAAGAAATCGTCTAACTCCAAACTTATCTAACTATTTGCTGAATAAGATGTATTCAACTATTCTTACTATTTTTTAGATTAAAATGAGTTTATAAATCTTTGTTTAAAATATATCTGTCATTTCATAATAACAACAAAATAGAAAGGTTTTTAAAGGATTTTATACATAGAGTATGTATAAATAATGACTTAAAAGTAGTAAAAATGAATCAAGAAAACACTCATTCAAATCTAGGAAGAATAGGCAGAAATCTAGCTTTTGCCATAGTCTTAGTTTTTTCTTTTTTTGGTATGGTTGTCTTTGGGATTATAGTTCATGAATACTCTCATTATTCTGACTATAAGGGTGAAGTTACAAAAAGCGAATTAGCTCTTGTTCTGCCTCAAAGTTTTTCAGAACTCTCAAATTTTAATGCAGGTTATTTTAAGTTTAGCTATAGCTCCGAAAACAAAGATAAAATACAAGAGATAGCACAAACAACAGAAGCAAAAGCCTATCTGATAAATATTTTAGTCTTTCTAGTTTTCGATATTTGTCTTCTTGCTGTTATAATAAATCAAGTGAGGCAGAGTAGGAGAGAAAGATGACAGACCAATTTTTATTTCTATATCCTCTTGAAGAATATTTTGGAAGATCCCCTTATATTAAAATACTGGACTTTTTAATAGAGGGACAAGAATTTGATTATAGTATGACTGAAGTAGCTAGAGGGGCAGGAGTTGGTTGGAGTGCTTTTACTTCAATATGGTCCAAGTTGCTTGAAAAAGAAATAATACTTCCAACAAGGACAATAGGAAATGCTAAATTATTTCGGTTAAACAGGGAGAATATTTTTGTTGAAAAATTGATAAAGCTAGATTCTGAATTGACAAAAATTGAGACAAATAAAATAACTAGTAAATCTGTTCTTAAAGCTTAATTTCTCTAGAACTCTAAATAGACCCCTTTATTTAATAATAAAGCTAATTAATCCCCTAACTAACCAAGCATTTTTCAAACTTAGCATTTATAGAATTAATATTAATAAATTGTTCAAATGATGGTGCGAAGCACAGAAATAGAGTAAGGTCTTATTTAAAGAGTTAAAATACCTTTATATATCTCTTTCTCTTGTGTAAAACATGGAGCCATACTGGACAGTTGTAGAAGAAATAATTCGTGAAAGTGATATTGTTTTAGAGATAGTTGATGCTCGCCTAGTTGAAATGTCAAGAAATAGAACCTTGGATGAACTTATAAACAAATATCCGAGACCAAGAATAATTGTTGTAAATAAATCTGACTTAATCAATAAACGCGACCTAGAGTTAAGTCTTGAAAAACTAAAATCAAGTATACTTGAGAATGCAGAGATAGTTTTTACAACTAACAAGAACAGAAATTCTACAAGACTTCTCATTTCAAAAATAAGGCAAGTATTT
>CAYHEY010000018.1:0-2618 GCA_964355735.1 Candidatus Woesearchaeota archaeon | reverse complement strand
TTCGCTAAAAGTTTTCATGGGGCCGAGAGGCCAGAGGGGTTCGTCTACCGGGTTTATCGGGGTGATGTTTTTGATTTCGCCGCGAAGTACGTCCGCGATAACTACGAAGCAGGCAAGTATTTGAAAGGCATGGAAAACGACCAGAATATGATGGGAGTAAGCCAATTATAAAAAAGCCTTATAGAGAAGCAAAAGGAGATATTGTTGTTGGAGTTGTAGGTTATCCTAATGTAGGCAAATCAAGTATAATTAATTCACTTGCATTTAAGAAAAAAGTGAAAGTTTCAAGTAAAGCAGGAACAACTCATGGAATTCATTGGATAAATGCAGGAGATAATATAAAACTTATAGATACTCCTGGCGTAATTCCTCTTAGCTATGAAGATGAATCTAAACTCGGTTTAATAGCAGCAAGAGGCCCAGAGAAAATAAAAGACATAGAGTCTACAGCCTATAAGGTAATAGAAATGTTCATAAAAAAGAGACAATTAGTAAGAATACTTGAGTTCTATCAATTAAGAATTCTAGAAAAACCAGATTTATTAAAATCTCTAGATCCTTCTGAAATTCTTTCAGCAATATCTCTTGCAAGAGGCCATCTTAAAAAAGGCGGTTTGCCAGACGAAACTCGAACAAGCCAGCTTATTGTCAGAGACTGGCAAAATGGAAAGTTGAAACTATAAATTTTTTAACAATTATTTGTATGATGATCCGAAGCCAAATTAACTTTGAGTATTCTATTTAATGATTTAATTGATTATTCATAAGCTTTAAAAATTACAATATGCTTGAAAAACTATGGAGTGGGTGGTATTACTTTTGGCTTTTATTGCTTTAGTGATAGTGCTAAAACTTGTTCACTTTAGACATCTTCAGTATAAAGTTCTAGGAGTAATTATTATCTTAGCAATACTCTTCATATACCTGACTTTTTCAGGGGTTGTAAAGAATAATTCAATTGATGTAAAAAACATCTCTAATTTTTTTGGAGCCACAAAGCTTTATTTTTCCTGGCTAGGCCATGCTTTCAGTAACATGGGTCAGATTACTGGAAATGTTGCAAAAATGGATTGGATGCCTAGAAATATAACAGGATAATTTTAAGTTTGTTTTTCAGATATCCATATTTTTATAAATCCTAAAAAACTCTTCAAGCAATGCCACAGTAGCTCAGTTGGTAAGAGCGCAACATTGGTAATGTTGAGGTCGAGAGTTCAACTCTCTCCTGTGGCTTTTTCTATTCTTAATCTTTATCTTTGATTTAAAAACAATAAAAATTAGAAACAATTAAATTTAAAAACTAAAAAATATTTATTAAACAGAAAAATATAAAATGAATTTTAAAGAGAAAAGAGGAGAAAAAGAGAATAGATGACTGATTTTAAGTGTTCTGATTGCAAGGAAGAATTTGATCACGAAATTAACTGTAGAATTCATCACCTCCATACAAAACATCAGAATTATGAAATTCTTGAAACCGGCCACAAGATGATAATAAAGGCAGTATAAGTTTTTCTGATTTTACTAGCAGTTGTCAACTATCTTTATTGGAAAAATAAATTCTTAAATCAAAAGATTACTTTTATCCTAAGTAGCTCTTACTCTGCTTTTTGGATTCTTGTTTATAGTTAGATTTCATAGAATCATATATTCTCTTCATGCCTTCTGTGAAAAATGGCCAGAAACTATGAATTTTTTTTATAAACTCTACTTCTTTTTTCTCGTTATATTCTATCTCTAGACCAAAAGCTTCTATCTCAAATTCTGCAAGTTTATTATATAAATCGCGTATATGCTCTTGCTCTGCTTCTGAAAAACCTTTGATTATATTAAATATAAACATAGGAGCATTTTGCGGATTAAGGAAAGTTTCTAGAGCCCGAGTATTATAGTATATTCTTTCAACTATCTGTTTTCTAATTTTTCTTATTAATAGATCTGTCTCTTCTCCTGACAGAGACTCAAGCTCAAAATTTTCATTAAGATATCTAAAATCGGGCAGATTATGAACTTTTCTTAGTTCTTCATAAGTCTCTTTGAATTCTTTAAGAGAGCCTGATTTTCTATCGCTATTTTTAGCTTTATTTTTATTTTTATCGAATTCTTTTTCTTCAATTAGTTCTACCATTCTAATTAAAATTCTGACCAGTTTATAAAGCTTGAGATTTATTTTTCGAATAATGTTTATTCCTAATAATCTCTTCAAATTTAATCTTTCTTAGCAAAAGTGCTTGAAACAATCAGTGGAAAAATTATTGTAGCATCCCCTACAACTTTTACAGCTTCTGCCTTTCCTCGAATTTTTCCCCACGACTTGGCTTCTTCTGGACTAGCGCCACTATCAGAGCCATCATACTCGCTCTGAGAATTAATATAAACAGCATAATCTGCTCCATTTCTGTATAAATTAGCATTGCATATAGCATGTTTAACAACTCCTGCACCCAAGATAATCATCCCTGTTTTCTCTTTTCCTATAGTAGTATTATTTAAGTCCCAGGCATCTTCTGTTATATCAATTTTAAATTCAGGATTTTTGCTCTTAAAAAAATAAATCATATCCCCCAAGCTTCCATCCATTAAAGCAGGACAAAAAACAGGAATATTATTCTTAAAAG
>CAYHEY010000017.1:0-10363 GCA_964355735.1 Candidatus Woesearchaeota archaeon | reverse complement strand
ATGCCCCATAACAACCAAGTTTATTTTCCCATGCCACATCTCAAGAAAGTCTTTATGCCCATGTATAAAAATAATATCTTTTACAATATAATAATCAAAATATCGCCCATTTTTCTCATTTTTCTCATGATTTCCCCTTATAAATATAATTCTATTTTCATTTTCTAGATATTTCCTCAAAAACCTTAACAATTTATTAATTTCCTCTTTTTCTTCTCCAATATAGCCGAAATGATGCTTTATGTCTCCAAGAAAAATTATCTCATTAATTTTACCATATCTTGCTTTAATGTTCTCTAGTGTTTGAGTTAGCTCTTTTTCCACTTCCTCAAATTGTCTCAGAGGCACTTCAAGTCCTCTTTTGCGGAGACTGGATTCATATCCCAAATGCAAATCCCCAATACAGACCAATTTTTCCTTTGGAAAAAACAGAGTTTTTCCTATAAAAATATATTTTTTATTTTTTTGATTTATTTCTTCCATTATTTTTTATTCTAATTCTTTAATTAATATATTTCTGCGATAATAGTGTCATAATTCCCAACAACAAAGGCAAGTATAAATAAACCCCAATAATATCTAAGGTTATAAGATTATTTAAACCATATCTTGATTATTCAAATCAGTTCTAACTTAAAAATTAATTCTCTTCTCTTCTTATATCTGCATAAGTAGCCATGCTGGCTGCAACAGCCAAAGGAACAACATATTTTCTCATCGGCTTAGCAAATTCAGGTATAGAAAGTCCATCAGTTGCAAGACCCACAAATAATCCAACCCCGCACGCTGTAGCAATATCTCTTAAAGTTCTTGCACTAGAAGATCTTCTTAAATTTACTCTACTTTCTCTATATTTTTCTTCACACATTTTCCAATTATTATTTATTTAACTTTATCCAAATAATACGCTTAGACTTTCGCCCATAATAGTTCTATATATTGCTTCTCCAAATAGAGTCACAAGCGAAACAACTTCCGAATTTTCAGGAAGTTTGGAACTGAGACTATCACTCACAAGAACTTTATCAAAAACCCTGAATTTGTCTGTTCCATCTGTAAATAGACCGTGTGTTCCAAAAGCATACACCATTTTTGCACCCTTTTCTTTTAATATCTCTCCTGTCTTGACAAGCGTATTTCCTGTATCTATAATGTCATCTATTATCAAACAATTTTTTCCTTCTATATCGCCAATTATATTCATTTTTGAAACCTCATTATCTTTTTCTCTTGATTTATATCCCAAAGCCAGTCCTGCTTTGATGCCCATAGATACAAATTTCTTTGCAAGCGCTTCTGCTCTCTTTCCTCCACCCAAATCCGGAGAGACAACAACAAGATCCTCAAGAAAATCCGGATGCTTATCTTTGAGATGTTTTATTAAAACAGGAAAACTATACAAATTATCAAAAGGAAAATTAAAATATTCCTGAATCTGGCCAGCATGCAGGTCCACAGTCATGCCGCGGTTTGCATAAATAGACAAAACATCTGCCAAAGCCTTTGCATTTACGCTTATTCTTGATTCATCTTTTCTTTCTTGCCTCGCAAACCTCATATAAGGGAATATAACATTTATCTCTTCAGGAGAAGAGAATCTCATGGCCTCAAGTATAAAAACTAGCTCTGTAAACCACTCACAAGGTTCTTTATTTGAGTCATGTATAAGAAAACATTTTCTTCTTCGGATATTATCAGCTATCTTAAGTTTAAATTCTTTGTCTTTGAAAGTTGTTTTTTTAATGTCTATAAGCACGCAGTCCGATATAAAGCCACGAACATAACCATAAACCCCCCTAGCAAAATTAGCCCCTGTTCCACTCAAGTCTGCTATGATTGCTACTTTCTCCATATAGCCCTAAACAAAACTTGCTTTAAAAACAATTATGTTCTAAAGAAGCTAAATACTTAAAAAGATTAAAATTATTCAAAGAGGATGCATCTCAGAAGATTATTTCGAATAAATAAATCCGTCTGAAAAAGCCCAATTACTCTTGCTGTAAGGATTACGATAAAGTAAATAAAAAAGTCACAAAAATAGATAAATAAAAAATAAGTTCTAATAAGAAAACCTTCTTATAATTTCTTTTTTTTACCAGCTGCCTTTTTCTTTTTTGCCATTTTGCACCTCATTTCATATTTAATTAAAGCAGCTCTTCTTTAAATATTCTTCTAAGATTCTATCTTTTAGATTTTCCAGAAGTTTTCAAGATTTTTCTTTTATCTTTTTTCTATCTCCTTCAGATGTAAAACATGCATTCTCTTTAGAAAATCCTGTTTATCCTCTATCCTTATCAAATCCGAATGCCCCTGTAAAATTAAATTAAGAGCAAAGGGACTTGGTAAATTTGTTTCTTTTATTCTAATTTTTATTTTTTCTTCTTTTATCCACTCTAAAACAAGTTTGGCATTATTTATATCCATCAAATCTTCAAGAACCTCTCGCCTTGCTTCTTTCAAGATAGGAAAATCTTTGCTTATCTTTTTCACACTATGCAACAAAAAATGGCTCTTCAATTGCTGTTTTCCTACACTTTTTGCTCTACCTTTATAATTTCTTAAAATCATCAGGCTTCTTCCTGCACAATGCCTAAATCTTCTGGCTAAAATATCTGTATGATTCACAGCCTCTTCAAGTATTTCTCTAATTTTCTCTGGAGAAAGTTCTCTTAATGCCTTTTCTATTCCTAAAGATTCTCCAGCAAAATAAAATCCATTATCGCTTATGCCCATTTCAACATCTCTGTTTCCATAGCTGCCCATTATCCAGCCAAGGCTACGTGAAAGAGCATCATTAACTCTGCGCCCATACATAGAATTAACAACAACATAATTTTTCTCTGCCTTAAATCTCTCTATAGTAATAATTTTTGAATTAGGTATTTCAGAATATTTAAATTGTTCATAGAAATAAGAATAAATAGAGTTGGCTGTGTTCAAATCAACATAAGAGTATTCCTGAATAAACTTAACAATCTCTTCTTTTTTGCTTTTAGCTTCAAGTTTTTCTCTGATCAAACCTCTAAATCTATTTATTTCTAAAGCAGAATCAAAACTTAAAGGAAGCATTTCTGAAAACCAGGAAGGAATAGTCGGCGATCGGTCTATACTGCCCCTCACATAAAGATTCATTCCGCGAGTATAGAGATACATATATCTAGAACCTCCTAAAACAAAAACATCTCCTTTCTTCATTCTCTCTAAGAAGCCCTCGTCTATATATCCAATATGTTCTCCAGAAGGCGCAAGTTTAACTTCAATGTAACTCTCTTCAGGTATTGTTCCTATATTAGTCATATAAATAACTCTTGCAAGCTTACCTCTTTTCCCAATTTCTCTTTTTTCTTTATCGTACCATATTTTTCCATAAACATTACTCTTTTCCAGGTCATATTCTCCTGAAAGATAGCTGATAACAGAAAAAAAATCCTCTTTAGTTAAATCTTCATAACAATAACTCTTTCTTATTGTTTCCAGAAGCTCATCCAATTTCCAGATTTTATATATAGCCATCCCAAATATCTGCTGCGATAAAACATCTAAGCAATTTTTTGGAAATCTAACCCTATTTATCTTTTTTTCTATAATTTCTTTTTGTATTACACAGCACTCTACTAAATCATCCCTATCCATAACAATAAATCTTCCTTTTATTGTATCATGAAGCTTGTGTCCGGCTCTTCCAAGCCTCTGAATAGCCCTCGCACTTGATTTAGGCGACCCAAGCATGACAACCAAGTCAATATAACCGATATCTATTCCTAATTCCAAGCTGGTTGAACATACAACCACTTTTAATTTTCCCTCTCTTAACTTTTCTTCTATATTAAATCTATGACTTTTTGAAAGAGAAGAGTGGTGCGCCGCAATATCTTCCCCATATTCTGTAGGGAATCTTTCCTTAAGTTTATCCACAACCCTCTCTGTAGCACTTCTTGTATTAGTAAAAACCAAAGTAGTCTTATGCTCTTGAATCAATTTATTAAGCAATTCATACATCTTTGGGCTTACTTCTCGGTCTTCTATTAGGTCTTCAACAGGAGTCAGTACAGCAATATCTATTTTTTTTGTAAATTGTACATTTGCTATTTCTACTTCTCGATCCTTAGCAACTCCAACTAAAAACTTAGCTACTTCTTCAAGAGGCTCTATAGTTGCACTTAAACCAATCTTAACAGGCCATATTACACTGACTTCATTTAATCTTTCGAGCGTTAAACTTAGATATACGCCCCTTTTGTTGTCGAGAGCATGTATCTCATCCACAACACAGAATTCAACAGCTTTCATTTTATCAACAAATTTTGGGGAAGTAAGAAGTATTGCTGAGCTTTCAGGAGTGCTGATCATTATATGGGGGCATTTTCTTGCCATCTGGGCTCTTTCTTTAATAGAAGTATCTCCTGTTCTTAATCCTATTCTTATTTCCTGAAGCCTTATTCCTTTTTCCTCTGCAATTTTATTTATTTCTTCAAGAGGTCTTTTGAGATTAACCTCAATATCAGAAGAGAGTGCCTTCAAGGGCGAAATATATAAAGCATAAATTTTATCTTCCAACTCTTTTTTTTCAGCTAAACTAACAAGATAGTTTAATATTGATAGAAAAGCAGTTAAGGTTTTTGTTCCCCCAGTAGGTGCAGATATTAATGTATTCTTTCTTTCCCAAACATTCATTACACCATATCTTTGTGTCAGCGAAAATTCTTTAAATCTCGAAAAAAACCATTCTTTGACAAGCGGATGAAGCACAGCTATAATCTCTTTATCTTCTCTTTGTTTTGCCTGTTTGACTTGTGTCATTTTATTTCATATCCACACCTGAGGATTACTGTTGTCTAGAATTAATAACTTAATAAAGGTGCAGAATTATTCCCTTTCAAGAGTTTTTATACCTTTCTAAAATTAGAGTTTTTTACTTTATTTTCAATCGAATAGCTTTTATTTGTTGCAACTGGGTCAATAACCCCACAGTTTGCTGCGATTCGTTCCAAATTGGAACTTTAAAAATACTCTGTATCTTTTGCGATTGAGATTTTTATTTATCTCTTTTAGTACAATATTTTTAGTACAATAAGTTTAAAAACTAATACCGAATAACTACTATATAACTAATTGATTTTAAAAAAGAGAAAATGAGATTATCTAAACAAAAACGAGACAAGATATCAGAGCAAATTCTGGCTCTGCTCTATCATTCTTTTCCAAAAGCACTTTATACAGCAGAAATTTCTCGCGAATGTGCTAGAGACGAAGAATTTATTAAAAATCTTATGTTTAGCCTTAAAGATAAAAATCTGGTTCTATCTATTAAAAAGAACGAAAAAGGAAAAGATTTTATAAGAAGAATCCGTTGGCAACTTACTTCTCCTGCTTATCAAGCCTATCATCTCAGTTCTAATGTCTAAGCCCACAAGTCTCGTTCAAAATCTAATTTTTAGAAGCATATGATTAAGAAATATCTTTCTCACAACATAAAACTTTAAATAAAACCCTTTCAGTCTTTATTAATGTTTAATGAAAGAGGTATAAAAAACGCATTTGAAAAAGTAAAAAAAGACATCTTTAATCTAGGAGATGAATTTTCTTCTGTTAAACATGAATTATTAAGCATAAAATCTCAGATAGACTACCTGACTAGCGCTATAGAGGCCTTAAGATCCGAGCTAATACTAAAAGATCATAAAATAGATAGAACAAATAAACCCTATGAAATCGATGAAAATCTCTCTTCAGATATACCGACAAATACTCCAACACATAATTCAAAAATGCCCGCATTTTCAGACATACCGACAGATACTCCAACAGATGGAGTGGAAATCGGGGGGTTAATCTACCCAAAATTAGGTACTTCCATGCGAAACGGGGGGGTTCCAACAGACAGACAGACAGACCAACAGACAGATAATTTCCCACATTTCTATGCTCAATCAAGTCCTTCCAAACCCCTGAATCAACATCTTTATGAAGCATCAGAGATTCTTGCTTCTCTCGACGGTATAAAAAAAGAAATTCGACTTAAATTTAAGCAGATGACCCAGCAGGAAATGCTTGTTTTCTCTACGATTTATCAACTAGAGGAGCAGTCTTCAGAAGGGGTAGAATATCGCCAGATAGCTCAAAAATTAGGCCTTTCAGAGTCTTCAATAAGAGATTATACTCAAAAACTCATCCAAAAAGGCATCCCTATAGAGAAACTTAAGCTAAATAACAAGAAAATTCTTCTTAGAATCTCTCCAAAACTCAAAGAAATAGCTCCCCTTGAAGCCCTTCTGAGACTTAGAGAGCTATAGTCTTTATTTTACTCTTTTTCAACTTTCATCCATCATATTTTAGTACTTTTAAAGCCTAAAATACTCATTTTTTGCACTATTAAATCTACTATTCTTCACGATAGTATTCTTCGGTATAACGAATTAATAGTCTAACTAGCAAGAGCTAAAACAGCCCTTTATTCTTATTTTTTACTTTTTTAAGCCCCATTAACCTATTTTTTATCAATTCTTACTTTTAAGTTTTCTCTAACTTTTGGCTTAAAACTAACTCTAACTTTTCCGCGATGTATCTACTATTTTTTTCAAAAATTTGTTTAAACTCTCTTTTTTCCTTCATTTTTATCCTCTTTCTCTATTTTTGCTACTTTTTTAGTCATTTTGACCTATTTTAGCCCTATTACTAACTCTCACTTTTCCACCTTTTGAGCCTATTTTTACTCATTTTCTTCTATTTTTGAGCTATTTTGTCTCACTTTTACCTTTTTCAGCAAGATTCCTCTCATTTTATCAGGTATAAACAGCCTCTTTTTATTGTTTTTTTCTATCTGCTCTTCAATTAATCCTTCACATTTTTGTTTTATTGAATTTACTTGCCCCCTTATAGTTGCCGTATCTTTTCCCATCATTGCAGCTAAATCATCATAACTCAATTTCATTTCAGAATTTAATAAAATACCTATAATTGCTTTTTCAGAAATTGAAAGTTTAGTAAAAAAGGCTGCTTGAACAGTTGTTTGAACAGCTGTTTGAACATCATAAACAGCTGTTTGTTTATGTTTGGCTGTTTGCCGCTGTTTAAACAGCGGCTCTGTTTCTCGTTTTTCGCTGTTTGAAATTGCTTCCTTAATTTCTTCAAGCTCAAATTTTATCGACGATAACTCACCCATAATTCTTACAACATCCTTTTTTACTGCAGAATCCTGTTCATGTAGGTGTTTGATCCACTTACCAATATCATCCATGTCCTGTTTAACGCTGTTTAAAGCTGTTTGAACAGCGCCTTTATGAGTATCAAACTCCTGTTTATGCACCTTTTTTTTAAACCAATCAAACATAATATTATCTCCATTTCTCGTCTTTATAAATCTTTCCATGAACAATTACCTTAACAAACAGCTGTTTATTTTCACATAAACAGCTGTTTAAGTCGTTTTAAACAGCGACAAACAACCGCATTTATCGTCGGTAAATGCTGTTTGAACATCATAAACAGCTTTAAACACCAAAGCAGCGAAAAATTTGCTTTGCACTATCTTCACCTAAGTTCAAAGGGCCGCATCACACTTAAAAATTGGGGTTCAAAACCCCAATTTTCTACACAAAAATCCGAAGGATTTTTGCATTCTATAATCTATTAATTCCCCATTTTAACCTATATTCTTTATAGCAAAAATGTTTTTAAACTAGCCTTTTGAATGCAATATATGGCTCGAATAAAATCTTTTTGTAACCATCAATATCAGCCCATGTCGTGGTCTATTAGAGCCACTTATCCCACAGCAACCTCGGATTTTTTATGTCTTTTAGGCAGGAGTATAGAAGATAATCTTGAAGAGAGATATGCAAAAAATCCTAGAACAATTTGTGCTTGTTCTCCTCACGAAGCAGATTCTTGTTCTCGTAAAACTCTGTTTCCAAACCCAATTTTAACAACTACTCGCCCCCGCGTTTTGGCAGGATGCCAACACAAAAGATAATAATCTTCTTTTATAAAACCATGAAAAAAACTGATCATTATCTGGCTGATGGGACCTATGTCTGCCCGAGGCTAGAGCAACTTCACCCCACTCAAAACCCCATAGAAATTTCCGAAAATGAGGTTCATTGCCGTTATGGTCTTGGTGCAATCTGTATTCATAAAGAATCTAGTTTAGAAACCTGCATTGTTTGGTTAGATGCTTTTTACAAAAATAAAACTCCTTCTCAAGCCCATCGTCCAGTATAATAATACTTTTAAACCCCCAAAAACTAACCTAACCAAAGTACACAAAAAAACAAAACTAAAATAAAACTAAAATAAAACTAAAATAAAACCTAAAAAATATGACCTATAAATGCCCTTTTGATCAAGCAGAATTAAAGCAGTTAACAGAAAGAATGGGAGAACCTTATTTTCACTGTTCTTCATGCAAACAAGATTACTCTCGCTACGAGGTTGGGAATCTACTAAGAGTAAGAAGAGAAAGATTAGATCATGCAAGATTAGAATTAGCACAATTAGATAAAAGGCGCTCAGAAAATTTTAAAATTTTTAAGTCTTGCACAAAGCTTACCTAAGAGCACAGAAAGAGAAATCCCCGCTCAATCAATAGTAGGAGCTTTAGAAGAAGCAGGTAAATTAGTGAGAGAATATAAATCTTCTCAATGAATCACAATAATACTTAAAAACTCAATAAAACTAAAAATAAAATGCCTTGCCCAAATTATCATCCCAGTGAACAGAGAACATGTGCTAAGAGATCTAAACATTATAAATTAATCTCAGAACACACAAGAGAATTTTGTGAAACATCCGGTAATTATTCTTCCTGTTATATTTTTAAAGAGCCTGCACAAAGCCAACCTTCACAGACTATCACATTAAGCATGGTAGAAGCTGCAGAAAGATTAGCATCTGAAAATTCGGGAATAGATAGTAGAGTAACACTGGCTGCAGCCGCAGAATTAAGAAGAGATTATGAACTACAAGTTTTTCGAAGAAGTCAAGCAAATACACAAACCTCACCTTCACGCCCCTCAGTAAAAGTTTTGGAAGATGAAGCTCAAGCAGGAGTCCTCGGGCTGGATGCAAATGGAGATATAGAGATCTCTTAAGTAAAAACCCCAAAATACTTCGCACAATAAGCATTGTCGGAAGTCGGTTTTTCAGTCAAAAAACGGTTTAAATTAACGCCTTAGCCAAAGTATGTGCAATATAACACCCAACCCAATTAAACCTATTGCCCAATCATTTTTATTCAAAAGGATCATCAGTACACCCGCAGCTACTAAAATGGCTGCTGGATATCTTGCTATGAACTGAAAATTAATTCCCTGTGCTTTTTTATTATGCAACATTTTCTTCACCCCCTTTCATTTCTATTTATTATCTATCTTCATAATAGCCCCAACGCCTACTAGCAAGCCCCCAATTATAGAAACAATCCAGAATGAAGGTTCTAATAATTGCCACTTAAATGCGGAGCCAACTAATAGTGCAATACCTATGTCTTTGAATACTTCTCCAGCCACAACTCTTTTTCTTCCTTGGCTATGGTTAAAGATATTCATAATAGGCATTAAAACAATAATTACCAGAAAACCTAGAATTAGATATAATAAAATTGCTAGAAGAGCGTAAATTATTTGTGGATTCATATTCTAGGGAGATACCAGAATATTAAATACTTTTCTGTTCACAAAGCTACCAAAGTTCAAAAGAAGCAAAGCCGAGAGATGCCCGAACCTGAAGATTAATAAATTGGTCTCTTATTTATTTTATGGGCTTTATAGTATAGGTTACATTCTCAAAATTCGGGTTATGGATGATTATGCCCCCACTTGAAACATTGCAATCGATTACCCCAAAAGTTTTTTCTTCGAAAGAGCAACCGCGATAACTATTATATTGCTCGCTTGCCATAAATTTATCCCAATCTTCGCTTGAAGGAACGAAATAAACATTGATTGGAAGATTACTGCTAAATTCAAATTTAACTTCTATAGTAGCTATTTGATCTGTAAATTCTCTAAATTCAACATAATTCGGACTCAATTCTCCAGAGACTAATGTACTGGTCAGGAAGGTAACTACCGGAGTCTGATTAGTTGTATCAAGGCCCCCATTAAAAAAACCATAACTAAAAAACAATAATACCGAACTGATAATCACAAGGATCAATATAATTGCCATTCTTTTCCAATTTAATTTTGTATTCTTAAAAGTATTTCTTACTCTTTCAGATTGGTTAAAATATAATAACCATATTATTGCGAAGAGAACATTTCTAATGGGATTGTAACTGCCCGCCTCATAAAACGAATCCAAAAATGCAAAATAGAATATCAAATCAATTAGAGATATGACTAAATAGGCAGTAAGGAACTCT
>CAYHEY010000016.1:0-10509 GCA_964355735.1 Candidatus Woesearchaeota archaeon | reverse complement strand
GTAATCAAAATGAAACAGGAGAAGCTAAGTGTGCTATAAATTTAGGAACAGAATGTAGTCTGGCTAATTTAGAAACAGTTGATTTGAGTTCAGGAAGCAAAGTTGATGTTGAAGCTTGTGACCCGAAATATTGTTATATTTTTGATGGAGCAAGAGCACATTGTGTTGCTGGTTCAGATGGGAAAGGATACTGCACAAAAGGAGATGATACAACAAAGTGGTATGCTTCTACAATTGAGGGAGATAGTTTTACAATGACAGGAACAGGTAATGAAGTTCCTCTTTCAAAAGGAGAAGTGATTGAAACCGGCGGAGTTTACGGAGGTAAGAGTGATGCGATGATGAAAGAATTGCATTTGGAAATGTGTGTTCCATTAATTCCTGCTGGAATAGAATTTTGGTCTTCTATTAATAAAGCTGGTTCAAGTTCTTCTAAATCTGAAGGTGGTGTTTGTTCTGCTGGAAATTATCAGGGAGAACTTAAGTTTGAAAGTTATGAAAGAATATGGTGGCTTAATGTCGGAGATGGAATATATGGTTTGGCTGGTTTATTAGCAAGTCCGGCAGGAGCCTGGAGAGATTTAGGCGATGATAATTTAATAACTGATGAAGGAGACGGAGGAGGAAAATATTCTGGACAACATAGTTGGACAGGAGGACTTTTAGGAATGAGTGGTCATTGGGTCGCTGGAAAAACAGGATATGTGCATGGAAGTAGCATACCTGCAAATCCCGTAATTATTTCAATACTAGATGCAAGATGTGCAGCATTGGGCGATTGTGACGGAAAAGCAAATTGGATAGAAGTTGGTGGAAGTAATACTAATACTGCAACTTCAAATATACCTGGAGCTTCTTCATCTGGAATATCTAAAACATTTTCATTTTCTTATACTTGCTCTGCTTGGAAAGCACCGGCTTCTGCAAGTTGTGAGAGATGCGGAAAAGATAGACTGGCTTGTAGCGAATATAGATGCAGGGCATTGGGAAAAGAATGTGAGTATAAATCAGAAAGCGATTCATGTGTTTCTTCTAAAGACCTATCTGCTCCTGTTATAACTTTGAAAAGCAGAAATCCTGTTAGCGATCCTGTTATGCCTTATACTCCTGTTGAATTTGTTATATCTACAAGTGAGATGGCTGAATGCAAATTTAATTTTGATAATGCTGGAGGAAAATACTCGGAAATGAAATATGATTTTGGAAAAGGTTATGGTCTAGAACATAATATAATCTTGACTTTGCCTGGACAGACAAAAAATCTTATGGAAAATTCTTTAGCTTACTCGCTTGTTAAAGAAGGCAAACACACAATTTATGTTCGTTGTTTGGACTCGAGAGGAAATGGAGAAATAATGAAACCTTTTGAAATTCAATTTGAAATAATGAAAACTCCTGATACTATTCCTCCAAGAATAATGAACTTCTCGCCTGCTTCTGGAAGCTCGATAAAATTTAATACAAGCTCAAGGCTAGTTTCTTTATCTCTTAATGAGCCTAGCGAGTGCAAGTGGGATTATTCTGATAAAAACTTTAGTGCAATGGCTCGTAATTTTAGTTGCGATGAAAGTATAACAGAAAAAACAATACTTGGTGGTGCTTCTTGTTCTGGATTGCTTACTAATATTACTATTAATATAACTGGACAAACAAAATTCTACATAAGATGCAAAGATCAACCATGGCTTGAGAATAATGAAACCAGTCTATATAAAAGAAATGAAAATGATGTAAGCAGAGAATATATTCTCAGACCTTCTCAAGAGCTGAAAATTAGCGAACTTACTCCTGTTGGGGATATTATAAAAAGTAGAGAAGATAGAAATGTTATTGTAAGAGTTATAACTTCTGGAGGCGCTTTAAATGGCTTATCCAAATGTTATTGGAAGTCAAGCAATAATAGTCTCTCTCTAGCTAGTGATGCATTTACATTATTTAATAATACTAATTCTAGAACACATAGTCAGCTTCTTACTTCTCCTTTTTTAGGTGAAAACTTTGTTAGTGTTAGATGTTTAGATAGTTCTGAAAATGTTGTATATATGAATTCAAGTTTTAAACTTTCAATAGATTCTTCTGCTCCTGTTATTACTCGAGCATATGAAGAATCTGGATTGCTTAAGCTAAAGACAAATGAAGATAGTTTATGTTATTATACTGATGTAGAAGAAATTGGTTGCTCTTTTAGCTATGAAAATGCTACTCGTTTTGCAGGAGCAGAAAAAGAGCATACAGCTAGTTGGATTGATGATAGCTTATATTTTATTAAATGCAAGGATTATAGAGGTAATGAAGATATAACTTGTGGAAAGATATTCAGGACTTATTAAGCTATGGAGAATAAAAAAATGAAAAGTAAAATAATGCTTTGTTCGGATAGTAAAAGTTCGATTAACTCTTTTTGCTTGTTAATCTCACGAAATAATACTAATAATCTTTACTCTAATCTTGCTAGGACTAATAAAGTATTGCTTGGTCTTGCAGATTTAGATAAATGATAAACTTTATAACTCAGAGAAATATATAAAAATGGAGAAGAAAAGGGAGAAAATGAAAAAAAGAGAAAAGAGAGAAAATCAGAGTTTGCTAAATTCAAAACGCTCAACTCGCGCTTTTAACAGTAATAATCCTGATTTTAATTTGCTCTGTTCAAAACGCTCGCAAATAACAATCTTTGTTATAATTGCTTTAATAATAGTTGCAGCAATTATTATATTTTTTTCTGTTCCAAGACTTAGGGAAACTTTATTTCCTGTTTCTTCTGGTGAGTTATTTCCTAAAACTTGCATTGAGAAAGTTGTGAGAGAATCTTTGAATAAAACAATGATGCATGGCGGAGCAGTTAATCCAGAGCTGTATTTTATGTATAAAAATACTAGTTTGAATTATGTCTGTTATACAAAAGAATGGTATAGAGTCTGTGTAATGCAAGAGCCATTTTTAAAAGAATCAATTGAAAGAGAGATTGAAAGAGATTCTGCCTCTAAGATAAATAAATGCATAGAAGATATGAAGGCAAGTCTTGAAGCAAAAGGATATTCTGTAAAAATAACTGGAGATAAAAAAGCTTCTATAGCCATAAAACCAGATTCTATTGAAGTTTCATTTAATATGAGTGTGGTATTAGAGGATAATAATGGAGTACAGCCACTTAACTCTGAGCTTTTATTCACTTCATTTAATTCTAAATCCTATGAAATAATTATGATTGGCTCTTCTATTCAGAATTATGAAGCAAGATATGGTGATAGTATTATAGATAATTTTATGGGATTATATCCAAATATCAGAGTAGATAAATTAAAACAGTCAGATGGAACAAAAGTCTATATAATTGCTGATAGAAACACTGGTGAGAGATTGCAGTTTGCAACAAGAAGCCTTGCTTGGCCACCAGGATTATATGTCGAGGAGTTAAATAAATAAACTTGAAGAAATTAAATAATATAAAAGGGAAAAATAAAAAATATGAAAATAAGAAATAATTCAAAATTAGAGAAAATATTAATAAGAGCGAGTTTAGGTTTATTTTTAGGAGGTCTGGCTATTCCTGAAAAATATTCTGATGTAGTTAATGCTTGCCTTTCTACTTCTGCTGGGCTTGCTTGTGTAGCTATTCCGCTTATAGCTTATAATAATTACTCAAGAGAAAATAAAAGAGATTATCAAACATAAAATGAACAAAATAATAAAAATAAGGGATTTGAAGATGAATAAGATTATTCTAGTTAGTTTTGCTTTTGTTTTTTTTATAATATTAACTTCTCCTTTCATAAATGCAGAAGGAGAGGTAAATTATTGCTGTGAAAAAACACTAACAGGAGCATGGTGCCAAAATGCTCCTTTTGAGCAATGTGATCAAACTAATGGATTGAAAGTTTCTCCAACTTCTTGTGCGAGCACAAGTTATTGCAAACCAGGATGCTGCTATGAATCCAGAGAAGGTTTATGTATGGAAAGTACTCCTTTAAAAGTATGTGCAGATAAAAATGGTCTTTGGGCAGATAGTGCTAGCTGCGATATACCTCAATGCAGTCTTGGATGCTGTGTTTTAAATGACCAAGCAGCATTTGTTACTTTAACAAGATGCAAATCTCTTTCTGCTAATTATGGTTTATTAACCGATTTTAGAAAAACGATAACAAATGAAGCAACTTGTATAGAAACAGCGCAAGGAGAAGATAAGGGTGCTTGTGTTATTGAAACAATTGAAGGAAAGAATTGTGTTTTTACAACAAGAGCAAAATGCAAGACCTCAAGTTTGTCTTCTGATATCTCTGTTAATGGAACAAAATTATTAAATCAGAATGCTAGTGCTGCTCCTGGATTTTACAAAGATATTTTATGTACTTCTTCTGACTTAGGTTCTTTTTGTGGAAAATCCAAAAAAACTACTCTTGTAGAAGGAAAAGATGAAATTTATTATCTTGATACTTGTGGGAATATTGCTAATATATATGATTCTGCTCGATACGATGATAATGAATATTGGAAAAAAGTATTCAAGAAATCTGAATCATGCGGGGCAGGACAGAGTAATGCTAATTCAAAGACTTGCGGAAATTGTGATTATTTTTATGGAAGCATAGGAAAAAAAGCTTCTGGTATATTTGGATTAGGGAGTGCAGTATATGGGAATTATATTTGTGCTGACCTTAGTTGTAAATCTGTAGGAAAACAGCATGGTGAGTCTTGGTGTGTGAGTGATTCTCCAAAAGGAGAGGGGCTTGATACAGTAGGAAGTCGATATTACAGGCAAGTATGTATAAATAATGAAATTATAACAGAGCCTTGTGCTGATTATAGAAATGAAATTTGCATTGAAGATAGTTTTAATGGTTTTTCTGAGGCAGGCTGTAGGGTTAATAGGTGGGCTGATTGTTTACAGCAAGTAGAAGATATAGATTGTCAGAATACTGCTCAAAGAGATTGTATGTGGATAGAGGGATATTATTTTTCTTCTAATTCAGGACAAATAGAAAAATCTAACGATGATATTGAAAGAGGAGCTATAACTCCTGATGGGCTTTGTGTTCCTAATTATCCACCTGGTTTTAATTTTTGGGGTTCAACTTCTGGAACAACAAACTCTCTTAAATCTGGAAATAGTACTCCTAGTTTTTCTGCAACAACTCCTGCTTTTGGTACAGGTTATGTTAATCCAACAAGTGCAGGAACAACAGATGCAAGTTCTCAATGTAGTGTTGGAAATGCAAAGCTGACTGTTAAATGGACAAAAGTAAAAAGAATGTGGCCATTTAATGATGAAGCCTGGAAATGTGATCAGACTTTTGGAAACTGCCAGTATGTTACTGATGAAATACAAAATATCTCGACAGAAGAAGCAAAAAACTGGGCAAATGAAATGAATGCTATATGTTATAAACTTGGGGATTGTGGTGGTTATATTAATTGGAATAATGTTTATACAGATGAGGGTTTTGCAGCCTATAGTAATAATGTTCGAGTGGCAGGAAGTGGAGGAGCAAAGATTCTAGAAGCAGGTAAAACAGGAAATGGCTCTGCTTTTACAGGAAAAATGATTCAGGATTTAATTAAATCAAGTATTGAAGAAGGATAGTGTAATTCCTTTATCATAGTAACAGAAGAAAGATTTAAAAACAGGAAAGAGCTAAGATGGAGATGATAAAAATGATAAAACAAATAAATATGCAGGAGGTTAAAAAATGAAAGAAAAATATATAATGTTGAAGACAGCAGCAAAAGTTTTGGCTTGTGCTGGTTTGGTTTCTGTTGTTAGTGGATGTGCTGGTTTAACTGAGTTCTTGCAGGGTCCTGATCAAACATACCCTAGTAATTGGAATAGTGGCTATTGGCAGAGAACATCGATAGGTTTGGATAGTCAAGCTAGAGATCCTACTCTCTCTCCTAGTCAAAGACGAGGCTCAGCAGCAGGAGCAGATGCAGCAAGATATCTGTCAACATATTAGTAAAATTTAGAGAATATTTAATTCAAAATAAAAATAAAATGAAAAGAGGAATAAAGAGGGTTGGAGAAATCCAGAAAGGAGGATTGATTAAAGCGCTAGCTCTCTCTGAGATAATTGGATTTGTTCTTTCAAGTTTTGCTTTTGCTTTTTTACTTGGAGCTGTTTTTATCGGGAGTTTGGGGGGAGTGAGTGGTGCTTGGGTAGATCCATCTAATTCAGGAGTTTTTTCTTGGGAGGAGGATTCTGGTTCATCTACTACTAAAAAAACTTCGCCTGCAGAAGCAACAACTCCTGCATCTCAAAGATTCATAACAAATACTGCTTCTAATTTGAAAGCAGGAGATATAATTAAGTTACCAGAAGGAACTTCAAAAGTTGATAATGTTTGAGGGATAACAGCCTATAGTTATAGATATGAAAGAACAGATCAGTATGGAGTCAAATATTTTACACCATTAGATCAAAAAGGTAATGATATTAGTGGTTGGAAAGAAGGTTATACTGATTCAGATCTTAAAGAATCAGGAGTAAGTCTTAGTACTCAAACATCAACTACTCCTCGCGCTTACAAAAGTCCTTGGGGCTCTGAGATAACATCTCCTGTTTGGGGAAATTTAGCAGAAGGATTAACTTATGCAACAGCTGTTCTTACTCTTACTCAACTTGTAGGAAGTTTTCTTCCTGATAAAACAGGAAAAAATGTGAAAGATATTGGACTTGCTTTGAGTGCAGGAATTATGGCTGGAAAATCTGTTGCTGGTTTAAGTGCTTGGATTAATGGCGGGAAAGCAGTTCCTAAATGGGGAAGTTATACTTCATGGGGCGTAGGCATAGCAGTAGCTTATTTAACATATGCGTCACAGCATAAAGAGACAAAAGAAAAAACTGCTTCAATTGAATTCAAATGTTTTTCTTGGAGTGCTCCTGTTTATACAGATAAATCTACTAGAAGCAATGAATGTAATAAATGCAATTTAGATTCTTCAAAACCATGTTCAGAATACAGATGTAAATCCCTTGGACAAACTTGTAAACTTATTAATGAAGGCACAGGCCAAGATAGATGCATAGATAGTTCTCCTGAAGATGTAAATTCTCCTGGTATAAAACCTTGGACAGGAATACTTAATGAAGGTTATCAATATGCAAATGTTCGAGATAGACCGCCTGGAAAATCAACAGGCTCTCCTGGACAAATGACTATTAAAAATCCTGCTTCTACAGATGGCTGTCTTAGAGCTTGGACTCCATTTGAGTTTGGAATAGTTACAACAGATTTAGGAACAAGTGGAAGTTCTATAATTACTCAGCCAGGTCAGTGTAAAATTGCTTTCAATCATACAAAAACTTTTGATGAGATGGAATACTGGTTAGGAGATAATCAGCTTTATATTGAGAATCACAGCCAGATAATAAGCATGCCTGGAACAGATTTGCTTAATAAATTATTCCAAGCAAATGGGAGTTTAGATGTGAGAAATAATGGAGAATATACTCTTTATATAAGATGCAAAGATGGAAATAATAATGTTAATGAAGATGAATTTGCTGTTAGATTCTGCATAGAAAAAACTCCTGATGTAACTGCTCCTCTAATAAAGACTACAAATCCTTTGACTAATTCTCCTGTTTCATATAATGTTGATAATGTCTCTGTGGGTGTTTATCTTAATGAGCCTTCAAAATGCAAGTGGAGCAGAGAAAATAGAGAATATAAAGATATGGAGAATAATATGTCTTGCAGTAATAATATCTGGGAGATGAATGCTGATAGTTATTATACTTGTAATGCTCTTCTTACAGGTATAGAAAACAGAAAAGATAATCAGTTTTATTTTGCATGCGAAGATTTGATAGGAAATACTATGACTGATGGTTACTCATATAAACTGATAGGAACACAACCTCTAACTATACTTAAATCTCTTCCTGAATCAGGAGAAAAAATAGGCTCAAGCACAAATACTGCTCCAGTAAGTCTTGAAGTAAGAACAGACAATGGTTATAGCAATGGTGAAGCAATTTGTTATTATTCTCAAACCGATAGCAATTATATTCAAATGTTAGAAACAGGAAATAATGTTCATAAACAAGTTCAGGATTTAGGAAATGGAAATTATAAATATTATTTCAAATGTGTAGATAAAGGTGGAAATAGTGCTTCTAATTCAACAGAGTTCAGCGTCTATATTGATAAATTTGCGCCTCTTGTTTTAAGGGCATACTCTGTTGAGCAAAAAGTTAATATTGTAACAGATGAGGATTCTAGTTGCTATTATTCTACTATTTCTTGTAATTATGATATAAATAAAAATGAAGGCAGACAGATAATGCCGCCTTCAATTGATAATCTTAAAGAGCATTGGGCAGAGCTTAAATCCCAAGTATATTATGTAAAATGCGTTGATAAATACTTAAATCAGCCTCTTCCTTCTGAATGCAGTTTTATACTAAGACCTTATGGTCTTGTGGATTAGTCTGCTTAGAAGAAAAAAAAGAGAATTTAAAAATAATAGCTAAATTGATAGTAAGAAAAAAAGAAAGAAAATGCTAACAAACCAAACAAGCTAAGCAAACAAGATAGAATTGAAATTATCAAACAAGTAAATATTGAAGAAGAGAGTTATTAATTAAAGATGATAAAATCAAGAAAAAATAAAAGAGGAGAAGTTTTTGGAATGTCATTTGGAATGATATTCTCTATAATTTTAATTGTATTTTTTCTTGTTGTTGCTTTTATTGCAATAAAAGCTTTTCTTGGCTGGAAGACCTGCGCAGATGTGGGTTTATTCTTTGATGGTCTTGATAAAAATGTTAAGATTGTTCTTTCTTCTACCTATGCAAATATGGCTTTTAATTCAAGTCTGCCTTCTAGTATAGAATATGTTTGTTTTGTTAATCTGAGCTCTTCTACTAGCTATAATGCTAATAATATTGAGAAAGACATTTGGACTTTTATGAAGAATAATGAGCATATTATCACTAAAGATAGCAATGTCTATATTTATTCTAAGAAGTCTTATTCATGCGGAAGCAGGTTTAAAAAAATAAATAGAATCGATGTATCTCAAAAAAGCCCTAATTGCATTAAGGTTATTGGTGGAAGGGTTTCTATGATGCTTGAAAGAGATACAAGCTCTAATTCTGTTCGTATTAGTGGTTAGGAGTGATATATGAATTCTAAATCAGAAATAGAAATGCAGTTTAGCTTATTGTTTGCAATAATAGCGGGAGCAATTATATTAATTATAGCAATATATGCTGCCATAAGCTTTGCAACTAATTCACAGCAAATACAGGGTTCAGAAGCTTCAAAACAAATACTCAATATGTTTGACCCTATTGTTAATGATATAAGCACAGATTTTTCTCCTGCTCCTATAAAGTTTAATAGAGAGACAAGGCTTTATCTTAGCTGTTCTGAATCAACTAGAAATAATCCTTATTTTGGCAGCCAATCTCTAAGTTTTTCTGAAAAATCTGGTTTTATCAGTCAGTGGACAAAACCTGGATTAAATATAAGCGTATCTAATAAGTATATTTTTTCTGAAAAGATTATACAAGGCAAAAATCTTTATTTATTCTCAAAACCATTTTATGCAGGATTTAAAGTAGATGATTTTATTATTTTAAGTTTTGATGACTATTGTTTTATTAATACTCCTGAATTTGTTAAATATAGAGTTACAAGCAATCTCTTAAGAAATGTTAATCTTTCTTCTAATATTGACCAATGCTCTAAGAAAAGTGTAAAAGTTTGTTTTGGCTCAGCGTACTCTGGGTGTAATATTTCTGTAATTGGAAATTGCAACTTAGATTGTGATAGTGAATTAGGAGAATATGATGCCGGAATTATTTCTAAAGACAGAGTAAATTTTCCTTATTTTGGGAGCAGTCTTATGTTTGCAGGGATATTTTCTTCTCCTGAAATCTATAGGTGTAATGTTAAAAGACTTGGAAATAAAATAGCAGAGCTCTCTAAAATCTATAGTGAGAAGATAAATATAATCAGTGAAAAGGACTGTAATAGTGCTATAGGCATATTTCTTGATCAGATGTCTAGTCTGACTTTGAATCTCTCTTACTCAAAATTAGATGCTCTTAGAACTTATTCGAAACAAATGGATGAGCAGAACTGTGACAATACTCAATGCAGGATATATTTGCCTGAAAAGTGTAATACATAAGATATTAAAAGACAATTAAACTAGGATTATCAAAAGGGGAATAAGAAAAAAGATGTGCAGGACAATAGGTATTATCTCTATTAAAGGCGGTGTTGGAAAAACTTCAACAGCAAGTGCTTTAGGAGCAAGCCTTGCGAATGACTTGGGAAAAAAAGTTCTTATAGTAGATGCTAATTTTTCTGCTCCTAGTCTTGGACTTCATATTGGTTTGATTAATCCTGAAATAACTTTGCATCATGTTTTAAATGATCAGGCTAGTGCTTCTGATGCTATACATGTGACTAATTTTGGTTTTGATGTAATTCCTGGAGCACATATATTTGAGAAAATAGAGCCTTTTAAACTAGCTGAGAAATTAAGAGATGTAAAGA
>CAYHEY010000015.1:0-10521 GCA_964355735.1 Candidatus Woesearchaeota archaeon | reverse complement strand
TTCGCTTTTGCTTTTTGGAAGCCCAGAAGCCGAACCATGCGTTAATTTCCGTGTTTCGAAACAAATAGAAAACTATATAAATATGGTTACCCATTAGGTAACTATGATAAGTGAAGTTCCACAGTTTGTTTTGAGAGCTTATGCTTTATTTTTTACTAAGCATGGTTCAATAGAAAGTTTCAAGCAATCAGAATTAGATTGGACTGTAGGTGCTAGTATGAAGAAAAAAATTTTCTCTTTATTATTAAAATCTGGTTGGATAAAAAAAGAATCTAGAGATGAATATAGGTGCATAGATCCAAATAATGTTTTTAAAGGTTTGTTAGAATTTAAAGTTCCTGAAATTTTAAAGCAGACAGAAAAACCTTATGCTTTTACTAATTTATCAGCAGTTGAAATTTGGTCTGATTATTCTTATGTTCAAAGAGGCATTGAAAAGTCGCCTTATTTTATTAAAGTATTAAAAAAAGATTTAAATTATTGGCAAAATTTCTTTAATTCTTATAAAATTCCAACTTATTTAAATTCTGGAAGTACTATAGGCGAATATACTATCTTAGTACCTGTAGAAGAGTTAGGATTTGAGGTAAAGGAAGATATAAAAGTTGAAAAATTAAAGGCTACTATGCAGATTGCTAAGGGTAATAACATTTATTTATACGCGTATGATTATATGAAGGAGAAATATGGTTAATTTATTTCAATTACGAGAAAAAGAGATCTTTGAAACATTGAAGAAACTGAAAGACCAAAAGTTTGTTTTAATTGGGGGTTATGCCGTAAATGCTTATACCAGGCCTAGATTTTCCGTAGATTGTGATATTGTTATCTACAGAGATGATTTTGAAGATATAAAAAAAGATTTATTGTCTATAGGTTATAAGGAAAGTGATGAAATGTTTGAGGTTCCATATCAAGGGAAATTTGCTAGATTTGAAAAAATTATTAAAGAAAATTTTAAAGTAAGCATTGATATTTTGATTGATGAGGTTATGGATAGACAAACAGGAGCAAAGTTTTTGAGTGACTGGGTATTTGACCATTCAAGTATAAATCTTTTAAAAGGAAAGACTATAAATGAAAATTTAAATCTTAGAATAATAAACTTAGAAGCTTTATTTATTATGAAAATGGTGGCGTGTAGAGATACAGATATAAGAGATATCTTTCTTATGATCTCAGATGTGAAAAATAAGGATCTTGTAATAAAAGAGGTTTCAGAAAGAGCAAATTTTGATGATAGATTGAAAACAATAATTAAACAAATAACTTCTAAGCAGTTTAAAGACGGTTTACAGGGAGTTTTCGGTATTATAGATGAAAAACTCTTTAAGAGAAATCAAGATGAAATTTTAGGTATGAAATAATTCTCGACAAAGTTTAAAAACTCGCAAGACCCCAATGTAATCAATACTGATACATATACCCGATTAACGGGTGCTCACTAAAATCGCATAAGCGTAGAATGCTCCTGCCGAACTTCCGCCCAAAAATATCGACTCCCAGACAAACTATAACAGTTTGATATCAGGTTGATATCAAAGCAATATCAAGGCAGTATTTCTAATCGAAGATATTATTTAAATCTCGCTCTTCTCAATTGCTTCCGTATATTCTTTTATTCTTTTTTCTCTTTTAGATTTTTTCATATCAAGCATCATTTGAAGCATCAGTCCACTTTTTTTAGCAGATACCTGCTTTTCATATTCTTTAGGTAATTCTGCTAGACCCTTTTCAGATAACTTTCTTCTTAAAATTCTATAAATATCAACTTCTTTTTTGGAAGAATCGTCTCCGCCAAAAAAGAATAAATTCTCTATTTTTTCCAATATTGGAACTAAGGCACCATCATTAATTTCACACGCTTTTCTACCTTTTCCTCCGCATAAAATATCGGTTATGTATTGAATAAAATTATTGTGTAAAGAGAAGCCCTTATAACCCTCATTAATATTTGGAAATATCTCAATCACAGCCATAATTCTTTCAGCCATTATCAAAAGCTTTTCAATTTCTTCTATATCCCTTATATATTCTTCTCCAAATTTTCCTAAAATTTGCTCTCTTATGATTGCATCAAAAATCTCTGTTTTTATCTTATATGTTCTTGGAATTGCAAAATAATAAGCATGAAAATAATTCCTATCACTTATTCTTTCCCATCTTCCCTCCTCTAATTTATCTTTCCAAAATGAAGCCATAAAATCTTCAGCTGAAATGTTAAGAATATTCGATTCTTTATCTAATCTAAAAATAAAACTATTATCCTCTAAATATTTTAAATGGTCCTTTCTCAAACCAGGCAAGGTATTTACCTTGAATTTTGGTTCTGTTGCCTTCTTATTTTCTGTTCCTATTCTTTCTAATATTTGCGAAGAAGAAAGAGGTCTGTCTCTCAAACATTTTAATATAAAATTATTCAATTTTTCATCTCTTCTTTCTTTTATCTTATTTTCCATCTTCACGACTTAACCATTATCAAGTAACATGTCTTTATATATCTTTCTTGAATCTATTAATTATGAAAGTAGTAATTATCAAAGGGAACGCAAATGAACCTCTTTTTATTTGTCTAGAGAGAGTTAAGACTCTTACAGGTAATTCTGCTTCTGCAATTACCAGAACCGCTATTCTTGAATACTCTAAAAAGATTCTTGCTCAAGAACATGGAACAACTAATCAATCAAAATCAGAATAGCTGGAAAATTGCAATAGAACTGCTCTATAAAATAAATAGAAAGATTCAAGGATACAAAGAAAATGAAGAAGAATGCTTGGCTCATGGTCCGCTACTCAACGGAAGCATTGAGTCAATTAAAACGGAGAGCTGAGGGGATGAATATGAATGTATCGGAGTATACAAGAACCTGTACTCAGATTTCATCAGCTATTGAACAAAAGTTGGAGGAAATTATAAATTTGTTAAAAAATGGAAAAACGAAATAAAAATTTGATAGCATCTGAAAAACCTAATTGGTTTCAGAGACTAAAGGATAAATTGGCATCATTTTTTAGAAAAGATAAAGATATCAAAGAAATTGCAGAATTATATGCAGATTCTGGGGTCGAAATTTAATATGGAAAATGCTGAAAAACGGCAAGATATTAGCAAACCATTAGAAAATACTTTTTCTTTGAATAGCAACCCTTCAACGACATTACAAGACACACCTAAAAAGGTCGCTGATATGAATACTATCCTAAATTATATCAAACAAAACCAGCCTATTTCTTGTTGGAAACTAACCAAAGCTCTAAACATCCCAAATAGTAGTTTATATTACAAAATAAGAGATTTAGAATTTGCTGGTTTGATTTATTCTAAAATTGTTATAAATGAGATGAATAGAACAGAAAGATTACTTTATTCTATAAATAAACAAGAATCGAAAACCCCTGAAAAAGAAGCTGAAGAATTCTTTAAAAGTATTAATCTGGAGCAAACTAAAAATGATTGAAGAAAAGCCCTATAATGCAGAAGAAGAAGTGATGAAAATAAAAGAGAATTATAAAATAAGAATTGACCAAAAAGGATTAGAAAATGTAAAAAAGATTGATGGATTTAATTTACTTTTTGCAAAGATTCGGGATTTTATTAAAACAAATAAGAGTACAGATATGCTGGAGGTTGCAGGTTATGCTGTTCATATAAGAAGAGAGATAGAAGATATTCTAGCAAGACAACCGAAAGAAGAGGTTATATTAGAAATTCTAAATGAAGCAGATATAAAAAGAGAGATTATAGCTTTAATTGAAAATAAAGAAACAATAAAAGCATGTCATACCCTTGCTTCTTATTTATTAAGAAAATATAGACTAATTACTTTTTCGGATACACATGAAATTTTTATATATCAAAACGGAATTTATATCCCTCGTGGAGAGGAAATAATCTCTAAATCTATTCAAGAGATATTAGAAGAATTTTGTAGAATACATTTAGTTGGAGAAATTATTGGGCACATAAAAAGAAGCACAATCGTTCCACGAGATTTGATAAAAGAACCCTTAGATAAACTCTGCCTGCAAAATGGAATTCTTGATGTAAAAACATTAGAAATTATAAATCATACACCCGATATTTTCTTTTTTAATAAAATTCCTGTTCCCTATGTTTCTACAGCAGATTGCCCTTTAATAAAAAAATTCTTAAATGAAATTGTTGGGCATGAAGGAGTATTGTTGTTACAGGAATTTACAGGTTACTGCTTGTATAAAGAACATTTTATTCACAAGGCTTTTATGCTTGTTGGCGGTGGTGCCAACGGAAAAAGTACTTTTTTAAGATTGATTAAATCATTTTTAGGGCACGAAAATGTTACGAGCGTACCCCTACAAAATTTAGAGAATAATAGATTTGCTTTGAGCTCACTATTTGGAAAACTAGCAAATATTTTTGCGGACTTATCATCAAAAGGGTTAAGTGGAACATCTATTTTTAAGATGTTAGTAGGACAAGATTTGATTCCTGCTGAAAAAAAGTTTAGGGACCAGTTCTTTTTTGAAAATTATGCTAAGATGATATTTTCCGCAAATCAGATACCTAAAAGCCCCGAAGATACCGATGCCTTTTTTAGAAGGTGGATAATAATTCTTTTCCCAAATCAATTTTTAAAAAACGCGGATAAGCATTTATTTAAGAAATTATCAACACCAGAAGAATTATCCGGCTTTCTTAATTTTGCAATTGAAGGACTAAAAAGATTACTTGAAAAGGGGGATTTTTCAATAAATAAAACAATTGAAACAACACGTGAGCAGTATATCCGAATGTCGGATAGTGTTGGAGCTTTTGTTATGGATATTGTTTTAGCAAGCCCAGAGGACTATGTTGCAAAAGATGAGCTGTATGTTGCCTATTGTGATTACTGCAGAAAAATGATTTATCCTATAGAAGCACCAAATACCTTTCATAGAGAACTACAAAAAAAGATTAGGGTGGAAGATTATAGACCCTTGCTTGAAAGAGAAGGGAAAAAACAGAGGGTTCAGTGCTGGAGGGGAGTTAAAATTAATAATGAAAAGGCATTAGAAGAGCAAAAAAACCTTGACAACAATGACTATGCTGACAATAATCCCGATTTTGGCACTCCTGTCAAGGATGTCAAGGAAAATTCTTTATTTAAGGATAATCTTGAAAAAAGAGACGTCAGGGCTGTCAAGGATGTCAATGTTTCTGGTAAACCTGAATTTATGAGTGAAGATAAATTAAATGTAGAAAGTATCAAAATATGAAATCTAAAATCAAAGCAAAATGCCAAAAATGTGGAATTCGTGGAGCCATCGCTTGGATTGGTGGAAAGAATCTATGCAGATTTTGCTGGAATGAAACTCATAAATTAAATTTAAAGAAGGAGGTTACAAAATGAAATACTTAGACATAAAATTAGCAGGACATGACTTTGTAAGAGCTTTCACAAACGAAAAGAAAACTGATGCAAAGCAACCTGATTACAAGGGCGATGGAATTGCTGTTTGGGTTAGAGAAATTAAAAATAAAGAAAATACTCAAATCGCTATTAAAAAAATAGAAGCTTAAATAAAAATGAACCTTAGAATAAGAAATCCTCCAGAAGAGGAGAAATTTATAGAGAAAAATGAATTTGTAGAAGACGAAGAACTAGAAGAATTTAATGCTTCTCTTGAATTGAAACAGGAAATTGAAATAAGAAAAGAATTAGAACAAGAAGTAAATCAATCAAGAACGGAGAATCAAAACTTAAAAGAAACAATTAAAAAACTAATAGTTGAAAAAGAATCTATAAAGGATAATTTTATTCCAATAGGGCTCTTGGATAAGCAGATAGAAGCTAATAAGCTAAATGAAAACTCGCTTCAATTAGCTAAAGAAGAGTTAATTGAAACACAAAATAGACTACAACAAAAGACTGATGGTGAGGCTTCAGTCATAGAAATTTTTAAAGCACATATAATAAATGCACATTTAGAAGGAATGAAATCTTTATTTAAAAAACCCCTTGAATATGTTTTAGATATATATGAACTTAAAAATATAAGAGAACAAAAAAGAAGTGATGAAGAATTTCCTAAGCAAGAAATATTATCTAATCCTGAAATAGATTCTGAAGCAGAAGATTACATAAAAAGCGAAATGTGCATCTGTGGAAAACCTAAATTTTATGGCTCAAAGGGATGTTCTAACTGTAAAAAACAAGTAGATAAGATTAGGAAACGGCATGGAATATCTATGGAAGAAGCTTGGAAAAAATTAGGAGAAGATGAAATTTAACCCATATGAGTAAAACTTGAAAAAATGACAAAACAAATACAGATATTGGAGATTATTTTCCTAGCTAGTAAGCAAATCTCTACAAAAGAGATAGGCGGATATATGGGTATGACCTTATGGCAAGTTCATAGCATTTGTAGGCATCTTATAAATCGCAATCTAATAGAAAAGAAAATTGAGAGATTTTATGACGATTATAAAATGATTCCTGGAAAAAGAGCATTATTTAACATAAAGGAAAAATCTCTGTATAGAGCTATTAAACTAATTAAACAGCTAGAGAAAGAAGAAAATGCCAAGTAAACAGCATGAAGATAAAATTGAAGAGATAAAACGAGAGATATTAGCTAGAAGTATGGACTGGAAAATTAAAAAGAACTTCCTTATATGGCTTCCTAAAGATAATATTTTTGGTTCGATAGATTTGACTGGCTTTAAAAAACAAAGTCCGTTTTCTCCAGCAGAGGCAGAAGCCTATGAGATTGAAGAAGCGAACGGTTCAAGTCAAGTTCATAGAAATTTTGAAAAGCTTGAGCAGTTTAAGAAATCTTTTCCTACAAATGTAAGAGTTAGAACTTGTCAATTAAATGCTAATGAAGACCATAAAATTAAATGTCTTAGATGGAGAAATTAGAAAATGGTTGAGATAAATCTTCGCGTAGAAAATCGAGAGGTTCTAGTTAACAAAGTTAACGCTCCTCTTGGTTGTGAACAGGGGGATGTTGCTATTGCAGTTTATTTACTCCAACAAATAATTCATGATTTAATTACTGCAGAATTTTCTTCTAATCCAGATAGTTCAAAAAAAGAAAAATCAATTAAATCTCTTGAAGAAGAAAAGAATCATTCTTATTTTGGATAAAATGAAATCAAATAAATTCAAAATTCCTAAGAAATTAGTTCTGCTTGGACAAACATTTAATATAAAATTTGTCAAAAGAGTAGATATTAATGATGAAAATTGTTTTGCTACCATAAATTTTAAAAAAAGAATAATAAAAGTTAGTATAAAAATAAAAGATGATAGAACCTATCTTGAAGGGGTACTATTTCATGAATTAGGACATTATTTTGCAAATTATTATAATATCGAAGATGGAGAAATTTTCGCTGAAGCCTTTTCAAAGTTTATTGTGAATATAATTAATCAGATAGGGTATAAAAAAGAATGAAAGTCGCCATCTATTGCAGAACATCCAAAACAGAACAGAATCCAGAGAATCAGAAATTAGAGTTAGAGAGATATGCTAATGCTATGGGTTATGATTATGTAACCTTTGAAGAACAAGAAAGCACAAGAAAGACAAGACCTATCAAGAATAAAATCTTTCAGGAAGCCCTGCAAAAGAAATGGGGCTTAATTCTATGTTGGAAGCTTGACAGATGGGCTAGAAGCATGCAGGAGTTAATTAATGATTTAGAGGTTATGAGAACAAATAATGTTCAGTTTAGGACTTTAAAAGAAAATCTTTGTTTAGATAACAATCCAACCAACAATTTAATGATAAATATTTTAAGTTCCTTTGCTCAATTTGAAAGAGATATCATACGAGAACGTACTATGGCTGGATTAGAGAGAGCAAGAGCACAAGGAAAGAAGTTGGGGAGACCTGCTTTAAAGAAGGTTTTATAAAGGCAAATGTCTTTTAAAAAATATGAATAAAAAAGAGCTGATTTACTGTTTGTATCTACTGCCCATGGGTAATTTTTCTCGAGAAAGCTTTTTAAGAAGGAGGTTTTAGTATCTAAATGCTACAACAAGAAATACTAAAACAGTCAGTTGAATATAATGGATTAATAACCGATGTTTTTTCCAGAGTTGAATTTTCTTCGCTTAGAAATAATTATAATTATTTTTGGGTAAGTCGTGGAGCTACAATGTTAAAAGAAGCTGTTGATAAACTCGTGATATTAAAATCTCTAACCGAAGAAGAAATAAAATTTTTAAAAGAATTACAATCTATTCTTTCCCTTAGCAATAAAAAGGATACAATAAAAAAGATAGGGGGTAATAAAGTTAAAGAATTATTTATTTTATCTCTTGGTGCAATTCAGGGAAGAGATATTATCATAAAAGAGAACATTTTAGAGAATAATGATTTTAAACAATTTAAGGAGGTTCTATTTCTATTAGAAGCAAATGTTAGATTAATTGATTTAATAAAAGATAAATTGAGAAAGTCTAATGTGGATAAACGAGACATTACCAATATACAGCAAATTTCCAAATCTCTAATTAAAACTTATTATTTTTTGATGGATGGGCTGACTAAAGACCTTCTAATAGAATCTATGGCAGACATTAGAGAGATATGGAGACATTATCACCCCTTGTCTGAACTTTTAATTGTCTAATGATAGATGTATTAGATACCAATATTTTTATTTTAGCAGTCTACAGCCCATTACATAAACGAGCCGTAAATAAATTTATTGTAGAACAAAAAAATCCAATTCCTTATTCATTGTATGCTGAAATATCAAAACATTGCTTAAACCTTCTCTTATCGCTTCAAAAGATACAACACGAACACAATAAAGGTATTTCCTGTGATAAAATTGAGGAATTATCTCTTCTTAAAAAATATTATGAGAATATTTATGATTTTTTAAGGCAAAAGTCTAATGATTTTAAAAATGATAAAAACTTTGAGATAGCATTAAATGAAGGAATTGGTATGTTATACACTATAGATTCTTGGGCATTTACTGCAAAACATTATCCTGAAAATGAAATAATAGAAAAGAATATCATACAAAAATATACAGAACCAATTAAAAGGCTATTAGAACTTGATACAAGACTACACTCTAATGACCTCAATATTTTATTTGTATTAAAGCATTGTTACAAATTGCTAGAAGTCAGATTTGTTACAAGAGATAAAAATACATTATTGATAAGAAAAGAAGAAATTGAAAAAGAGCTGTCTACAATTAAGTTGATTAGAGTTATAGAATATTTGTCTTAAAATAATCCCCCCTGTAAAATAGCATATTTTTACGAAGGAAAATAGAGATATAGAAAAACGACCGTTTTTAGAAAAAGAAGTAAATAAAATTATCTACTTTTATTCAGATAATAATTCCAATCTTTAGACATTTTCCTCTTCTTCCAAAATCTAACACTAAAAAAGGCTATAACAACAATCAAAATAAAGATTCCTGCATAAATCATTACTTTCTTGCCAACTTCTCCGCCAATACCCGTAACCGCACCAGTAAAAGGCGACTTTGAATCTTCTCCTACCATTTCGGTTGTTGTATTTTGATTTGGGGATGGAGGGGTTACATTAACATTTGTTGCGATAGTTCTATTTTGTGTTATATTCTCTAATGTTGAACTTCCGCCACCCGAACCCCCTCCAGAACCCCCGCTACCAAGATTAGATGAACAAGCTCCGCAATCTGAAGAACATAAAGAACAAGATTCTGCCCCATTACAAGTTCCATCTCCACAATAAGTAGATTGTTCTTTAATGCCCGAATTTTTTAATCCACTTATTTTATAGTTTGTATTATTATTAACTAATTCGCAAATATAACTATTATTTGATGGGCAGGTTACCCAAATTTCATTAATAGACTTACAATCGCCAGAAATTTCGCTTATAGAGCTTATTTCTTCATCTTTAATACAAAGACCAGTTCCATTAATAATCCTATCAAGATAAACAACTTTAGTTTTATTTTGAGAAGTTAAATTTAAACCTTTTATTATTAAATAGGCTGAACTATTCTGATTCGGTTGTTTTTCTATAAATATATTTGCAAAATTGATAGTTACATTTGAAGAATTAAACTCAAAAAGTGTTTTATTTTTTTCTTTAAACTTAAGGATTTCGCCCGAGTTTTCTAAAGAGAGATTAATTGAAGAGTTTATATTTATTAAATTTCCGATGAAACCATCTTTATTATAATCGCAAGATAAAATAGTAGTATTATTTTGAGGTTTATTATTAAGGTCCGAACTCAAATTAGTTCTCCGATAACAAGAATTTGAGTCATTATATCCTGAGAATAAAGAATCGTCCATATTACAATTTGTTTCGGCAATCCAATTTGGAGTGCAAAAATCGCAGATTATATTTCTATATTCAATGAATGTTTGGTTTGTTATTTCTCCGCAAGAATTTGAATCATATTGAACTTTACTTCTGTTTTGAATTTGAATATCATTTATCAGACATGCTCCTTGATTTTGCCATGTTGTAAAAGTTGTGTTAGCAAGATTCGTAACACATATACTATAATTTATTAAAATATCGGAA
>CAYHEY010000014.1:0-10723 GCA_964355735.1 Candidatus Woesearchaeota archaeon | reverse complement strand
ATTTTAGATAGTAAGAAGACGCATAATATAATTTATCTGGCGGTATTAAAATGAACTCCTCTGAATTTTTAAAAAAACTCGAAATAGAACTAAAAATCTCAAAAAATTCTCCCTATACAATCAGAAATTATGTTCGTGCAAATTCTATTCTTTTGGATTTTTCGAAGAAAAATCCTGAGCAAATAACTAGAGAGGATGTATAAGCATATATGGCAAATAGCTTGAGCGATAAAGCGCCCATGACTATAATTCAATTTCTTGCTGCAATAAAATATGCCTATAGAAATATTTGCAATAAAGACATAACAGACGGAATTAAAAGGCCAAAAAAAGAAAAGAAAATCCCGGATGTTTTAACAAGAGAAGAAGTAAAAAAATTGTTTCAGGTAGCCATAAATGATAAAAGCAAGTTAATGATCTCTATGCTTTATGCTTGTGGTTTTAGAGTGAGTGAATTAGTAAATCTGAAAATAAAAGACCTTCAATTTGAAGAAAAGACAGGCCATGTAAAATCTGGCAAAGGCAAGAAGGATAGAATGTTTAATATTCCCGGATTTTTATTTGAAGAGATAAAAGAAAGAGCAGAAAAGCAAAAAGAGTTTAATAAAGAATATCTTTTTACCTCTCCTGTTACAGGAACAAAACTTACAACTAGAAATATACAAAAAATAGTAGAGAAACTAGCAGAGAAAGCAGGGATTAAAAAAGAAGTTCACCCACATACTCTAAGGCATTCATTTGCAACTCATCTTCTAGAATCTGGAACAGATATAAGGAAAATCCAAGAGCTTTTAGGTCACGCCGACCTTTCCACAACTCAGATTTATACTCATATCTCGACAGAAGAGTTAAAGAAAATTAAGTCTCCTATTGATGATTTAATGAAAAATGAAGACCAAAAAAACTAAATAAACTTTGATTACCCAAAGCCCATTACAATTTCCTGACAAGCATAATCTACTCTGGCTTTTTCTTCAGAAGTAGGATTATTTGAAACATCATATGCAAGAATTTCAAAAGCACTTCTAACTCTTTCAGATTCTTCAGGAGTAGGAACTCTTCCTCTTTTAGCCATAAATAAATGACTTACTGCAAGACCTAAGCAATAGCTTGCTTCTACCCTGTGCGTTTGTGCTTGTCTTGCACTTACATCTGCAATTTTAGGCAATTCTGCTCGCGACTTTTCTCTATCCATTTACATATTAAGAATTCTGGCTTTTTAACCATTTATATACAAAATTATATAAATAAAAACCCCTGTTTAACCCTATGAAAATAGAGTCTATAGAAAGAAGATTAGAACAAGAACTCTCTTGCAAAATAATTCTAGCAGAAGGCATTGGAGCAATAGGAATAAAACCTTTTTGGAATTGGCAGACTTGTGACTATGATGGGCAATGTGCTCTTCAAGATTTTAGAGAAAAACACCAACCAAAACCCTGTTTGTATAATCCTAAAATGTTTAGATGTCCAGCCCACCAATATTATCAGATGCCCCTTTTATTAAATGCAAAGAATTAGATTTTTAATTTCTTCTTAACCATTTCTATGCTAAGATATATAAATGAATTTTCACAATACTTTATATGAAACAAACGATATTTATCCCAATAAAAAATCCCAGAATAGATGCTTTAAGAAAGAAGTACGACACAAATTTTAAGAAAATTCAGACACATGTTACCTTAGTTTATCCTTTCGAGGTGAGGGATCAAATTCAACTCAAGCAACATCTTGATTATTGTTTAAAAGAATTAGTCTCTTTTGAAATTGTTTTTGAAAATTTCAGAAAATCTAGCAATTATCTAGTTTTAGATGCAGGCAAAAATCAGAGAATCTTGCTAGAGTTATATAAAAAACTCAATTCAGGAATATTGGCGGGTTTTGAAAATAAAGACATTTCAATCTATCTACCACATGTTACAATAGGCAAGTTTAATTTAAATGAAGATTTAATGATGGCTCTCGGAGAAATGCGATCGCGAGGCAGTAATTTTAAGGTTTTAGTTAATAAAATAATCTTAGCTACCTTAAACGAAGATGGTTCTGTAAAAAAAGTAGAAGATATACCTTTAAAAGCATAAAATTCTTCTCAATTTTGTAAAGCAATGTCAAAGAAAATATGTAGAGACTGCAAAAAAGAATTTGAATTAAAGACTAGTTTTAACTCCAGATATACAAAAAAATACTGCGATAAGTGTTCTGCAGAAAGAAAAAAAGCCTACGAGAATATTCATAATCTTAAGATAGGCGATTGCGAAGAAGAATGATTAGTCTCTTGCAAGAGCAGTAGCAATAGAATCAGCTAATTTTCTATCAGCTTCTCTTCGTAAATTATCAGTATTATATGGGCAAGTTGGACAATATTTTGTGCTAGGCATTTTTGAAACCCCTCTTGCTTTTTCATAATTTACACAAACAACTCTTTTCCCAGAGTTATAAGGAATTTCATCGAAAACCACTAGCAAATCAGCAACACAAGTTGCAGAATCCAATCTCGAAGGAGGCATTCTTGTTCTTACTCTTTCTTGAACCATTAGTCTATAAATCCAGCGAGGCACCATAAAAATTCTATTCCCTTTCTCTTTTTAAGTATTTATATCCTTGAGAGGATAATATCAAGATAATTAATTTTCTGGAGAATTCTCTTCGTTTGATTTAATTCCAAAAATTCCTTTAAAGAAATTGCCAATATTTTCAACAACATTTCCTATTGCTTCTCCTGTTTGTTTTACAATACCCTCCCCTATTCCTGGCTCGTCTCCAAATTCGCCAGAAGCATCCTTACATTCAACCTCAGTAATACACTCCCAACCTTCTCCAGAATCACCCATTACAGGCTCACCATAACAATGCTCACAAGTCTCACATTCTTTTTGTTTAGCTTTTAATTTTGCATCATCTAAGCAAGGGCCAGCATAAAGACTAACGCACTCGCTTGCGCATCTCTGACAAACTTCTCCGCCTGTTTCTCCTTCTTTACTAGCGCCGCATCTTATTGTTTTATCAATACTCTCTACACATCGAGTGATACATAGTTGTTCTGCACTCATTTCAGATTCATCTGGTTTATCGCCAAGCATACCACATTCTTTATCGCATTTTTCTTGATTTTGTTTTTGACAATTAAAGTCAAATTCTTCACAACCTTTTAAGGTGCAAGTTTCAACACAAGATCCTTCAGAAGTTTGTTTAGGTTTAGCAACATTGCATTTTGTAAGACAATTATTCTTTTCCGAACAAGCTACATCTCCAAGAGTACATCCCGCATCAGTTACACATTTTTTCATGCAGGTTTGCTCTTCTTGACTAGGACCAAATTGTTGAGAATTACTCACCAGCAAAGAATTGTCTTCATCGATAACTCTTCCAGAAAAACCACCGCCATCTAAAGCCAGTATTGTTATAATCAGTATTAAAGCAATAACAGCAATTGTTATCTCCTTTTTCATGTTATTTCTATGTTTTTCAAGTATAAAAATCTTACGAATCAAATAGGATTTTTATCTTCTCAATAAGTTTTATTTTATTTTCAGAGTTCATTTCTCTATCAAGAACCTTATAAAATTTTTCCTCTTCCAAATTTGTATGGACTCTTAAAAATACCTGCAATTTTCCTGCTTCTTCAAAGATGTCTTTTTTATCCTTAAAAAGTTTTTTCAAATTTTGAATAATCTTTGTCATGGTCTTATGTTGCTTTACAAGAATTTTTACTATTTTAATTTCTTTTGAAACCCTAATTTTAAATAATACTTTTTCTTCTATAGAAACATGTGCCCTCTCTTTTTTGATAAAAAGATCTAACGCCATTTTCCCAGCACCCCTATCCCTCTCTGCCTCTCTTATAAATCTTGCAAGCATCTCTCTAAGTTTTCCATGCTCTACAAGAAGTATCTGCGTTATTGTCTCCTCTTTTTCCATTAAAAAACTCAGTAAAATAACTATAAAAACCTATTTAAAGATAATTTGCTCTAGTTAATCATGAATAAAAAGAAGAGGTCTAAGAAAAAGATTTGCACAATCGGCTATATTTTTTGGTCAAAGAATCTTGGAAAAGATGAGAAAATATTTATAAAACTCGCAAAAAAGAAAAAAATTGGTCTTGTTATGATTAATATATCTAAAGAAATAGATGAATCAGAACTCGGGAGAATGATTAAAAAATGTGATATTGTTTTTAATAATAGTGCTGAAGATTATGCCATAGAATTAGTAAAAACAATAGAAGAACTGAATGTAAAGGTTATAGACTCATCTAAAACTTATTATTATCTAGAGGATAAATGGATGTTTTTCCTTAAATGCAAAGAGCACAATATTCCAACTCCAGACACAATTCTTTTGTCAGAGAATATTCCAGTAGCATTAAAAGAATTAAAACAATTTAATAGATGGCCTGTTGTTCTAAAAAGAATAGAAGGAACAACAGGAGACTATGTTTTCAAAGCAGAGAATATTCCTGAAGCAGAAAGAGTCATAAATAAAATCTGGAAAAAAGGTTCAAGCAGATTGCCAATTATTGCTCAAGAAATGGTAAAGTCTCCTTGCTACAGGGTTACAGTTATAGACGGAAATATAGAACAAACAGCAAGAAAAAAGGCAAAAGGGTGGAAAGCCACAGGAGTTAAAGATAAATTTAATAAAAAATTCCCGATTGATAACGATTTAAGAGAAGTAATCAACAAAACAATGAAAATGGCAGACATAAAAATCTGTGGCATTGATTTGCTCAAAAGATTGGGTGGTTGGTGCGTTCTTGAGATAAATGCAGAACCTGCTTTTGACTTTATTGCAGGTGAAAGGACAAAATTAATAAGCAAAACTCTGGATTTTTTAGTTAAAGAAATCAGAAGAAAATAAATTAAATCTTTTTTATCTGATATATTTTGTGAAGCTTTTTTATCTCATTGAAATTTATATCTGCTATTATCAATCCCTCTTTATTTTTTATTTGTCTGAGAACCTTATGTGGCGAGACAATTGCAGAATAAGATACCAAATCTCTAAAATAAGCCCCAGCTATTACAGGATTAGCAACAGCAACAAAATTCATGTTTTCAAATGCTCTTGTTCTAATTATAGATTTCAATAATTTTCTTTCTCTTTCCTTATGCCCTGAATTATAGACTTCAAATTCATAGCACCATCTTGTCGGACAGAATATAATTTCTGCTCCTGCAAGCTTCATTTTTCGGAACAATTCAGGAAATTTTAAATCCCAACATATAGCAATACCGATTTTTGCAAAATCTGTTTTAAATACCCCTATCTTTCTTCCTGCTTCAACATCTTCATCAAAAGTATTTATTTTTCTGTATATGCCTTTAATTTTACCATTTCTATCGATAAGCAGGGCAGCACTATAGTATTTTTTGCCTATTTTCAAGTCGTCATTAATTATTGCCCATATAGAATTCTTTTTACACTCTTCTCTTATTTCTTTTATGAATCTATGTCCAATCTCAAATTGTTTTGACTGGTGAAGGCAGGCCTCAGGAAAACATACAATCTCTGCCCCCCTCTTTTTTGAGAGCCGAATATATTCTTTTATCTTTCTTACATTTTTCTCGCTGTCTAGAGAATATCTTATTTGCGCAACTGCAATTCTCGCTTTTCTCCTCTTTTCTATCATTGTTTATATAAGAAAATCAGCTATAAAAAACTATTGTCTTTGTTAAATCAACAGACCAACTTAACATTTTTTCTCAATTTTTTCTACTTCGTACTTATTTTAAGAGAAATAAATAATGAGGACACAACTTTAATAACGAGCTTATTAAGGACAAAGCAAAGATTAGATTATTAATTTAGTTTATAGCTGTATTAAATGCTCTCTTTTGTAAGAAAGCAATGTCAAGTTCTGACTTTACAGAATTGGTTAATACGGTTTTTACTCCAAACCCATTACTAACTTTTTTCAAAAACTATATAAAACCCCCTTTCTAGTATTAGTTATGCGAAAGAGCATAAAAGAGGTAAGACAGAAATTTCATTTGAAGACAGGAGAACCACACTCTCATGCAGGAGCCCTATTCAAAGAATTTATACTTGGCGGTCAAGATGGATTAGTAAATGTTCTTGGAGTTATATTAGGTATAGCAATAGCGACTAATAGCACAAGACTTGTTCTTATAGCCGGTTTAGCAGCTGCATTTGCAGAATCCTTTTCTATGGCTGCTGTCGCTTTTACTTCTGCAAAAGCAGAAGAAGATTATTATAATGGTCAAAAAGAAAAAGAATTATTTGAAATAGAGAATCTTCCCCAAGTAGAGACAAGAGAAATAGAAGATATCTTTTATAAAAAAGGATTTCGTGGGAAAATTCTTAATGATATAATTAAGCATGTGACTTCTAATAAAAAAATCTGGCTTAATATTATGATGACTGATGAACTCGGATTATCAAATGCTTTTATCAATCCAACAAAAAGCGCAATTGTTGTAGGGCTAGCAGCAATAATTGGAAGTATTATCCCCCTATTTACTTTTTTCTTTTTGCCAATAGGAGCAGCAATAATTTGGAGCATAATTATCTCTGCAATTGCATTATTTATAACAGGAGCAATAGAAGCAAAAATTAATGCAGCCGGTTGGATTAAAAAAGGATTTCAGCTGATGATAATAGGGATGGCCGCTGCTTTAATCGGTTTTGCTGTAGGAAAATTTCTTGGAGTAAGTGTATAGTTCTTATAGAAGAATTTGATTTTTAAAATAAAAAAATCTCTTGAGAAATAAAATAAATAAAAATAAAATTTAATTTAAAAGTCAAATCCTTTTGCTATCTCGCTTACAAAAGGGATCTTCTTCTCTTCTCCTGTTAAGGAAAATATCCAGCTCATAATCCAAAATACTACAGATAGAGCATAAAGTATCCAGCCTATAAATGGTCCAATTATGGGCATTATGCTTATCACACTAGAGATAACAAAACCTATGAATATCACCAGACTTTGTTTTGCATAATACATTACATATTCATCATCTTTTCTTATCAATAAAGCCATAACAAATCCAACTATGCTGAGAAGTGTTGCAAGAAATGCATAAGACTTAGAGTCCTCTTGGCTGATTTTATGATTAATACTCGTTTTTGAATTAATTTTTTCTACTTTTTCTCTTTTCTTTTTTACCATTATTACCTCCTTTCATATCTTAATAATTTTCTTCTAAAAGCTCATAATATGCCTGTGGATGTTTGCAGGCAGGACAGCTCTCAGGTGCTTCTTTTCCTTCATGAACATAGCCACAATTTCTGCATACCCATTTTACCTTTATATCTTTTCGAAACACTTTTCCCATCTTTAGATTCTCTAAAAGTTTTCTATATCTCCTTTCATGATGTTCTTCAACATCTGCTATCTCCTTAAAAGTATTTGCAATTTCTCCAAATCCCTCTTCTCTTGCAATTTCTTCGAAACGAGGATATATCTCTCCCCATTCTTCTTTTTCACCATCGGCAGAAGCAAGTAAATTCTCAGCAGTATTTCCAATTTTCCCTGCAGGATATCCTGCAGTTATTTCAACCTTCCCACCTTCTAAAAATCTAAAGAATAACTTTGCATGTTCTTTCTCATTTTCTGCTGTTTCAAGAAATATAGCTGAAATTTGTTCATACCCTTCTTTTTTAGCCACAGAAGCAAAATAGGTATATCTGTTTCTTGCTTGGCTTTCACCAGCAAAAGCTTTCAACAAATTTTTTTCAGTTTTTGTCCCTTTTATTGATTTCATTTGTTTTTCCATAGTCCATGCAAGTTGCAATAGGCTCTTGCAGATTTAATCTTAAAACAAAATTCTGCTTCTGGTTTTTCTCCTGGTTTTAAAAATACTTTTGAGACTTCTTCTTTATCAGAAATTGCCTCAATCCATTCAATATAATGTTTTTCTTCCATAGGGTGCTCTATTAGCCCGATTTTAATTTTCTTTCCAGATATTATTGGAACATGTTTCTCCTTGCTAGCAGAATCATTCGAGTTCTCTTTCATAAGCTTCATGGGCTGTCCACAGCAGACCAATTCTCCACCACCATTATGTAAAACCCCGACTATATTTCCACAAATCTCACACTTATATATTTCTCCCCTTTTTGTCATAGCTCTTTTAGTCTAATAAAGTATAAAAAGCTTTCTTATCTATAAAGTGTATAGCAAGGGCAAAATAAAAAAGAGAGTCAATGATAAGAAAGATGAAAAATAAAATTCTGATAGGGCCAGCAGGTAGTGGGGGCGCAGAACTAGCTAGTTTTGAAAAAATAAAAAAAGCCGGCTTAGACGCAGTTGAAATCGAGTTTACTTATGGTATTTGGATGACCAAAGAACAGGCAATAAAAATCGCAGAGCTAAATAAAAAACTCGAGCTAAGATTAAGCATACACGCCCCATACTTTATCAACTTAAATGCTGTTGAAAAACAAAAAATAGGGGCATCAAGGGCAAGAATTCTTAAGTCCTGTGAAATCGGCCACTATCTTGCAGGAGACAGCAAAGAAAAAATAAATATTGTTTTTCATCCAGGATTTTATCTGAAAGACTCTAAAGAAAAAACCTACGAGTCTATAAAATCAGAAATCCTGAAAATTCAGGAAGTGATTAAAGAAAAAGATTGGAAAGTCGAGTTGTGTCCAGAAACAACAGGTAAGCCAAGCCAGTTTGGTGATTTAGATGAAATAATTAATCTAATGAAAGAAACTCAATGCCATATTTGCGTAGATTTTTCTCATCTAAAAGCAAGATATAATGGAAAAATAGACTACGAGTTAGTTATGGATAAACTTAAACAATTAAAAAAACAAATACATGCTCACTTTTCAGGTATTGAGTACTCAGAAAAAGGAGAAAGAAGACATATTCTTACACCAGAAAAAGAGATAAAAGAGTTATTCGGCTACCTGAAAAAATATAATCTGGAATTAACAATAATAAATGAATCTCCTAATCCTTTCGGAGATGCTTTGAAGATGAAAAAGATTTTAGAGGAAATAAAATAAAAAATGAACAAAATATGATCTCAGACAACAATAAAGAATTATTTGAAGCAAATGGCTTTAAATGCATAAAGTGCAGTTATTATTCTCCTCTTGGAGAAGGGCTTGAGATTAACAAAGAGCATAATATGGTTTTGTGCTCTGTATGCAACACATTTGCACCTGCTGAATTAGAAAAATTTAAAGAATATGTTCGTGAGAAAATTTCTTGGCAAGAGCTGGAAACCTTTAGAAAATTTAAAGTAAATAAAGCATCCCATAACCCTCATAGGCAGGGCATGATAAAAAAATCTAAGGGCGGAAAGCTTATGACAAGACCCGCTTATGGCTATCGTGTTAATAACGGCAACTTAATTCCCGACGAGCAAGAATCTCAGAATGTTAAAATTATTTTTGAAGAATTTTTAAATGGAAAGAGCCTTAACCAAATAGCTATTCAATTCCAAATTTCTGTTAATGGTATTAAGAAAATATTGAAGAACTTTACCTATCTTGGAAAAATCAAGTTTGCAGGCTCTATTGCTCAGGGCAGTCATAGCCCCATAATCTCTCCAGAGTTATTTAACAGAGTGCAACAGAGATTTGAATTATTAAATAAAACTAAGTCTTATTAAGGTTTATACAGAAAATTAAAATCGTTTCTAAAAACAAACAATTTTAAACCCCTGCAAGCTATATAAGTTATGGAAGAAGAGGTGAATCAGGTTAGCTCAGGCTATTCTTATAATCAGCGTTCTAACAAAAAATCCCGTTCTTTTAAATTTCCTGTTCTGATTATATTTGCTTTAATCTGGCTGATATTTTTTTCAGTAGCAGGAATAATAATTCAAGCATATAATATTCAATCTTTTTTGATTACTAAATCCATACCCAATTTCTTTTCTGAGAACTTTAGGGGTTGGCTTCTTTCTTTGAAAGATTTTGACAATTCTGCACTTTATCCCAACAAACTAGATTTTTTCTATAAAGTCTTAGAACAATGGTACTATCTTTTCTATATTGCAGGAATTATTTTAATGTTTTTAGGCATAATTATTTTAATAATCAGACTAATTTCTTTTATTATCAAAAAAGAACATCGCCCCTCTCTTTATAAAATATCTCAAATCCCTCCAAAAAGAGCACTCGTAAATCAACTATCCCAACCCCTTTATGAACAGCAGGTCTCTCCTGCTTCTTCAAATTCTTCGCCTTATCAAGAGAGTTATTTTCAGACTTTATTAAAACAAAAAATAGAAGAGCAGTCCAAGCAAAGAGATGAATCTCTCATAAACCCAAAAACAAGCGAATCTATTAAAAGAATAGACGAATGGCTTCATGAAGGCCTATTATTATTGTCAGAAGGAAATCTCTCCGAAGCAGAATTAATTTACAATCAAATTCGAAGAGAATATGACTCTCGAGAGGATTCTAATAAAGACTTATATTCCCGAGTTAAAGACCTTTATGATCAGATTCTAATTGCAAGACAGCATAAAATCTCATAAGAGTTCTCAATTAAATTCCCTATTTATAAAATTCAATCTTCTTAAATAAAGAATCAAAGATATAACTATCTATATGACTTCTGTCTTTTTGCTCTAGCCTTAGAGTCTCCTGGTTTGTAGGGCTCTTTTCTTCTTGTATCTGCAACCAAAAGAGTTTTGTCATAATCTAAAAATGCCCTTTTCAACTCATTAGACTTCGTAAATTTTAATATTGCTTTTGCGACAGCTAATCTAGAAGCTTCAATCCGACCTTCTGT
>CAYHEY010000013.1:0-10985 GCA_964355735.1 Candidatus Woesearchaeota archaeon | reverse complement strand
AACTTAGACTCATAAAAGAAAAAAAGCTGACAGCAGAAGAAAATGTTTTACATTTTCTTGCAAATATAGAAAAGGAAAATCAAAAAGGCAAATCAATAAATGCTATTCTTCACCTCAATAGCCAAGCTCTTCAAGATGCAAAAGAGGTGGACAGCAAGCTCAGAAGAGGCAAGGCTCTTGGAAAGATGGGGGGCCTTGTGCTTGCTGTCAAATCTAATATTTGTGTAAAAGGAATGATTGCAAATTGTGCAAGCAAAACTCTTGAAGATTTTAAAGCACCCTATAATGCCGGCGTCATAGAAAAGATAAAGAAAGAAGATGGCATAATTATCGGCATGGCCAATATGGATGAATTTGCAGCAGGCGGTTCTGGAGAAAACTCTGGTTTTGGTATAACAAAAAATCCAAGAGATTTAGAAAGAATACCCGGCGGTTCTAGTTCAGGAAGTGCTGCTTCTGTTGCTGCTGATTTTTGCGATATTGCTTTAGGGAGCGATACAGGAGGAAGCATAAGAAATCCTGCTTCTCATTGTGGCATAGTCGGTTTTAAACCCAGCTATGGTCAAGTTTCAAGATATGGTCTAATTGATTTAGCAATGAGTCTAGATCAAATAGGAATATTAGCTAAAAACATAGAAGACACAAAACTTCTATTCAATGTTATTAAAGGAAAAGATGAACAAGATGCTACAAGTAGAGAATTTTCAGAAAAGAAAAAAGACATAAAGAATATAATAATCGGTCTTCCAGAAATAAGTGCAGATAAGCAAATCCTTGAATTAATTGAAAATTATATAAAGGAAATACTTAAAGAAAACAAAAATTGGAAGACAAAAAACCTTGATCTAAAGCACATAGATCTTGGAATACAAACTTACTACCCTATAAACTATGTGGAATTTTTCTCTGCAACAAGAAAATTTGATGGAAGAAGATTCGGGAAGAAGATAGAAGATTCCTGCGGAAAAGAGGTTCTTCGTAGAATTCTTGGAGGTTCTGAGATATGCAAAGAAGAATTTGCAGGAAGATATTACAAAAAAGCATTAGATGCAAAAAAATTAATAGGGGAGGAATTTGAAAGTGCCTTTAAAGAAGTAGACATAATTATTATGCCAACTGTTCCAAAACTTCCACACAAGTTTGGAGAAAAAATTTCTCTAGAGGACATGTATAACTATGATACTTTAACAGTACTGGCAAACCTAGCAGAACTTCCTGCAATAAGCATTCCTGCAGGCTTTATTAAAGGAATTCCTGTCGGAATTCAGCTCATGTCTAAAAGGGGCAATGATGAATTCTTGCTCGAGATAGCGAGCAAGTTTGAGAAGAAAGAGTAAAATCTCAATTCTTAAGTAATAAATCAGTTTTATAAACTCAAAAGTTTTTTATTTATAATGAACTACAAAAACATTGAGCTAAACTGGCTCGGTCATTCTGGAATCAAGATTAAAACTTCTGATAAAGTAATCTACATAGATCCCTTTAAGCTAAATAAAGAGCCCCATGAACTAGATGAGGCAGATTTTATTCTCATTACTCACTCGCACTATGATCACTGCTCAATAGAAGACATTCAAAAAATAGCAAAAAATGGAACAACTATTATCTGTCCTGCCGATGTCTCAAGCAAGCTAAAGCATATAAACAAAAAAATAATAATTCAAAACATAGATATCGGAAGCCAGCTAGAATTTGAAGATAAAAAGATAAAAGTCTGGGCAGTTCATGCTTACAATACAAATAAAAGTTTTCATACAAAAGAAGAAGATTGGTTAGGATATATACTTCAATTAGGAGATATTGTTATTTATCATGCTGGAGACACAGATAATATCTCTGAAATGTCAAAGTTAAAAAATTCAAATATAGATCTTGCTTTTCTGCCCATAGGTGGAACTTACACTATGAATGCAGGAGAAGCAGCCAAAGCTGCTTCAACAATAAAGCCAAAACTAGCAATCCCCATTCATTGGGGAACGATTAATAATACAGGAACAAGGCAAGATGCAGAAATCTTTCTAAAACTCTGTGCTAATGAGGGCATAGATGCGAGAATTCTCACTTTAGAAAATTAGATATTGATAGAATTAAAGAGGGAATTCGAGTAGAGAATACTCGAGAAAAATTAGAATTTCTATAATTCAGCTACAACTTCTTTCAATTCTCTTAGATTGTGTATAGAACTTATCCCCTCTATCTATTGTTCTCCTTCAAAGCTAGCAAATAAACAATTAATCCCACTTGTTATGCAACAATCAAAGCCATCTTTTCTACTTCCTCCGATATAAATTACTGGCTTTCCATACTTCATAGTAAATCTATAAAAAACTATTGTTTTGTCGTCTTTCTCAGAAGGGGGAGTATATTATTACTTAGAGACAAAGTTATAAATTATAAGTGAGATATTAAGAATTAACTAGATTCCTCAAATGCTTGGATATTCTCTTTATGTTTTTTACACTGAAAAATATAAACTGCACCGCCATCTCCAAACATATATTCTAGATTTTTTTCTGAAAATAGCTGAAAAAGTAATGCCATTTCTTCCCCACAGAGCTTACACTGAGGATTTTCAGATGATTGAATTTTAAATCTCCAACCAGAAAGTTTATCCCCCTGAGCAGGAAATTTATCTTGATATTTTTCCAATTGTTTTGCTTCTTCACTCCCTTCTTGAATTTTAGCAAATCTTAAGATTTCTTCATAATCCGGATAGTCTGTTCCTTCTTTCCAACTAATAATTTTCTTGGGTCTTATAATTTTCTTTGTTTGGGGATTGATAACCTCTTCAGATTGTTTATTTTGTGAAATTGTTCTAACTAACATTTCGTCATAACATTCTGAATTTTCAGGGGCCACACAATAAAATAACTGCATTATCCCCTTGCCAAAATCATTTTTTAACTCTTTTGATATGGTCTCTAGATTTAATTGCATAAAAAATTGCAAAGGATTTTTACATTTGGAGCAGATAGGCCATTTTTCTCCTTTCACAATAAAAGGCATACCACCAAATTTTGAATCTGTTAAAGAACCATCTCCTGCTTTTACAGAGGGTTTCCAATAAGAGAGTTTTAATTTTTCAGGTATTCCTTTTAAATTCAATTCTTTCTTTAAGACCACACCTTTTGGAATTATAATTTCATTTTTAGAATTAGTATTTTTTACAGGAAATTTTTCAATTGCTTGATTTTTATTCTGCCATTCATATGAGTAGAGCTGATTATTGTTCATTTCAACTAAGATTCTCAGATATGAATCTTTAGGGATGGCTTTTGTTATTTCAACATCAATCTTATTTTTCCCGATTTTTAAAACATCGTTTAATTCTCTTTGGATTCTTTCAGTAGATACTTCTGTTGAATATGGGCTAGAGATATTTGGAGTTCCATTAATAAATATCTCAAAACAAACATTTTTTGAGTCTAAATCCATTATAACATTACTAATTTCTTTTTCAGCCATATCTCATTCAAGATTTTCTAATTTAAAAGATTATGCTTTTTAATTAGTTTTTTCGTATCATCTAAAAGATTTTAAACTACTTAAATTTAATCTTATTATAAAATGCAACTATCATTTGATAAAAGAAAGCAAGATTGCTTATCAAAAACCGACAAAAGTAGCATTGGCTCCTGGGACAAGCCGATAAGAGAATTATGTGAAAAGATAAACAAGAATAACAAGTATTACACCCTCTCTTCATGTTCTGGTAGAATTGTTTTGATAAAAAATATAAAAAAGAAAACTCATGACCTTTTTCTCTTCAGAAGCCACAACAAAATTAATCTGAACCAGCTAAAAAATCAACTTGAAAAATCTATAAAAATAAATATAAAAGAAGGAATTTTATTTAAGCAAGAACCACCAATACTTCATGTTTGCTGTGAAACACTTAAAGATGCCCAAGACCTGCTTTTCAAAGCACGAGAAAAAGCTGGCTGGAAAAATTCAGGCATAATGTCATCTCAAAATGATAAGCGAGTAATTTGCGAATTAAGAAGTACAGAGTCTCTTGGTCTCCCAATTATAGAAAAAAATAAAGTCCTTGTTAATGAAGTTTTTCTTCAAGTTTTGGTAAGAGAAGCTAATAAAAGACTTAAAAGTGGCTGGGAAAAAATAAATAGACTAGAAAAAGAATTATGAATAGTGATATAAGTTTAATCTGCATAGCAGAAAAATCAACTATTGCAAGAGCAAGAGAATTTATAGAGACGATCGCTTCAAGAAGAATAAGTATTCAATTAGGAAGAGATTACTCAATAAAATCTGATGATGGAACTTATACAAGACTTTTTCTTGATGAAGATGGATTCAGTTATTTCTATAGTGGGAGAATGTTCGATGAAGGTGTTTCGAGAGAAATAGCACCAATTTTCTTAGTTGGAAGAAATTAACTTAATAAAAAACATAGATCATTTAAATTAAATCTGCTATAAATAGCCAATAATAACGACAAGAGGATAACTTAATCATCTATCTAAATTTAAAGTAATATTCAAAATTGTAGATTCTTATTGTTATTCTAAGTGATTATAGATTAAATCAATCTCTCGAAAACTAGCCAATCAATTAAAAGTAATATAGAGATAAAATTATTAATAGGTTTATATTACACGAAGTGCAAAATAAAGAAGATATCAGAAAAACAATGTGCCACCCACACTTAAAAGTGTGGGTTTGATCAACTAAAAGCATTTTAGTAATATGATGCAAGAATGAAAAAATGCTGTTAGTTGTCGGCACTTGTTTTTGGGATGATCCAAAACTTAAACCAGTAAGTTACGTCCACATCATAAATGATGTGGTTTAAGTTTATGGACATAATACCTCTTATAGAATAATTAAAGTCAATATCTCGTGATTATTTCTAAATTTTTACAAAAGTCGGGCAATAGAAATATTTATTAAGGAGGAATTCTTTCGAAATTCAATATATAGTGTGTGCTTATTTGAAAATCTACTCGACTTCCTCCTTTATTTATTAAGAATATAAGTTAGCAGAAGTATTTAAACATTTCGAAAACTCTGTTTAGCTTAAATTACTGAAAGGAGGAACAAAAAAAGAACAAAAAAAATGGTACTTGAATTTGCAAAAGAGGCTCTAGAGAGCATGGAAAAAAATCAGATTAATTTCGATGAGTTAAAAGCTGGTAAGGCAAATATCAAAGTTTTTGGCGCAGGCGGAGCAGGTTGCAACGCAATAACCTGGTTGTTTAACAAGGGTATTAATGGTGCGACTGTATATGGTGCAAACACCGACGCTCTTCACTTGAGCATAACAAAAGCTGATGATAAAATCCTTATTGGTAAAGAACTTACTCGAGGATTAGGTGCTGGTGGCCATCCAAACATAGGAAGAGAAGCAGCAAAAGAATCTATATCAGAGATTAAAAAAGCAGTTGCTGGATCTGATATGGTATTTATACTTGCTGGAATGGGTGGGGGAACAGGAACAGGAGCAGCTCCTGTAATAGCTCAGGCGTCAAAAGAAACAGGCGCTGTTGTAATTGCTGTAGTTACTATGCCTTTCGAATGTGAAAAGGCAAGAATAGAGAAAGCAGAATTTGGATTGCAAGAACTAAGAGATGTTGTTGATACTGTAATAGTTATAGACAATAACAGACTAGTAGATATTGCAGGACAACTTCCAATACAACAGGCTTTTGCTGTAGCTAATGAGTTAATTAGTACAATGATAAAGGGTATTGTAGAAACAATCACACTTCCATCATTAATTAACCTAGACTACGCTGATGTCTCTGCTGTTATGAAAAAAGGAGAAGTTGCTGTTATCGGTATAGGTGAAAGTGATTCTAGTGATAGGGTCAATGAAGCCGTACGCCAGGCGCTTACTCATCCATTGCTTGATGTTGATTATCGTGGAGCAAATGGTGCTCTTATCCATATAACTTGTGGAACAGATATGAAGCTAGAAGAATTTAGCCAGATTGGTAATCTTGTAGCAGAAAATCTATCTCCAGATGCTAATGTTATTATTGGAGCAAGAATCAACAAAGAATTTGAGGGAAAAGTTCGTGTTATAACAATTATGACAGGAGTCAAAAGCCCTTATGTCCTTGGAAGAGAGCGAGAAGAACAAAGCTTTGCTAAGATGAATCGCGAGATGTCAGACTTGGGCATAGAAGTTTTCAGATAATTTAATTTATTTAATTTAAACTTGGCCGGCGCTTCGGCGCTGGCTTATTTTTCTTTTTTATTTTTTACTTGACAGAAAATCTAGCAATATTCAAAAGGGTATTATCCCGGCTCCCAGAACTAAGTCATACTACCTTCAGGCATTCTTCTTGGTCGAGCATACTTATTATTCCAAGTATCAAAGAAAATTGCTCTGTCTAAATCTGCTTTAGGGAGCTGTTTCTTTTTTCCAAGCTCATAACCTATTGGCAGAACAGCTTCTAATTCTATATCATCAGGTATATTTAATATGTGCCTTATTGTCTCATCTGAAAATGCTCCAACCCAACAGCTTGCAAGTCCCAGCTCTGTTGCTTTAAGAAGCATATTTTCAACAGAAGCTCCTGCCTGTTGTCTCGAATAAATTTTTCCTCTTTCATAATAATGTTTATCCAAAGGTTTTCTGTCACTGCATACAACAATCAGAAAAGCGACTTCTCCAACAAAATCCTGCTGACAGGCTTCTGCAATTTTTCCTATTTTCTCTTTATCAGCAACAACCAAATATTTAATAGAGAACATATTTCCTGCAAGTGGAGCCAAAGTTCCAGCTTCAATAATCTCTATAATTTTTTTATAATCTGGCTTTTTAGTTTTCTTAAAGCTTCTGACACTATGCCTCTCTTTTATAACTTTATCAAAGTTCATATTTTATTCAAGAATCTAGTATATTTAAGGTTTTCTTTTAGTAATGTGTAAATAATTATCTATTATCTTAGAAAGATGAAGTGTAAGCATGTTTGTGGCTTTTAAAGCACTTGAGCTAGTATTATCTTCTGGGCTTATATTCAACCAATAAACTTCTTCTCCAGCCAAGATATGATGAGAATAACTCACCCTGTACTTTATTTCGTCGTGATGTCTCTGAACTGTCTGACAGAGCCTAACAAGAACTTGTTCTAGAGCAACAGCATCGCTAGAAACAATTCTAATTACATTAGGAAAAACATATTTCATCTCTTTGATTATAGAAGAAGAATCTTTACAAATTTTTTCAAGTCTATTTTCTATATCTTTCATAAAGCCACATCCTGATTATATAATGGCTTTATTATTTATATCTTTATCGGTTTAAGAAGAAAATATTGAACGCCCCCACAAGGACTCGAACCTTGGACCCCATGATTGCTGTATTAAAATTTTAACAGTCATGTGCTCTACCAACTGAGCTATAGGGGCTTAGTTATCTTATTCTTAAGAAAAGACGTTTTTAAAAGGTTTTGTATTGTAAAAAAGGGAAAAATATCTTACGAATATAAGCAATTTTGTATATAAATCCTTAAATAAGTATTTCTAATAATTAAAACATGATAGACGGAAGTATACTTAAGAGAGAAAAACCTCTAAACGGATTTTTTCAGATAGCAAGGCTATATAGAGCAAATAAAACTCTAACCTCTGATAAAATGCCTAAAAGAGACAGAAGTCATCCTTTTTCAATATTGTTCTATGACTATCATCCAGTAAATGGAAGTTTTATGGCGAGTAGTTATGATATATATGGAACTGCTAGCTTAGTAGGCGTTATAGATGGAGTTAAAATTACTTTTGATAAAAAATATAAAAATCCTGCTTCAAATATGCCCCCAGAATTGGAAGAATTACATTTCAGAGGAGGAATAATCGCTTATGAAGATCGTATAATAATGGGGGGAGATTATTGGTCTGAAGCTACCAGTCCATTCAAAGGAGGATATTGGAGAGTTGATAATTTTACTTTTCCTTCTATGTTCCCTGTAAAAGATTACACGCCCTTAGTTTTGCCATTAATAGATTTATTTGAGCATCCTGAAAGAGCGACTCAAACAGAATTTTAAATTAGTTATAAAACCCACCTTTTTCCTCTGCATTTTTCGCCTCAAGCCAGGCATACATCTTGGCATGTTTGCTTCCTGCAATTATTCTCTTTAAAACAAACAAAGCTTTTTTAACACTTTCCAATTTTCCAATAACTCCCAGAGTATTATCATGAAGAGAAATATAGCAATTTGCAAGAGACTCAATAGTATCCAACGCTTTTCTATTTGTTCCTACAATTCTTGCTCTAACCTGACTCATGTCTGTTCTTTTCTCTATTTTCTTAATAAATACTTTCTCAAAAGCCATCTCTTCTTCTTTCAAGAGCAAAGCAGTCTCAATAGAAAAGCCCAAATCAATAGCTTCTATTACTCTTAGAGCTAAAAACTCGTCTTCAGATTTTCCCTCAAGAAAAACAATTCCTGTTTTAACAGAAAGTTTAACACCAAGTGAAGACTCAAGAATTTTCCTGTTTTGTATTATCTTTCTCGCATTTCTAGAATATATTTGTTCTGTCATCTTTCAATCTAGAATTCTGCTCGTTCTAGCATTTTATATTTTTCATTTTTCATTTTGAAAATGCTAGAACTCATCTTTAATGCCTTTGATAAAGCCTTTTCTCTCAAGCCACTGAATTGCAGCAGGAGTATAGCTAAAAATTATATCTCCTTTTTTATCTCCTTCAAATTCCCATGGCTCTACTAAAATAATATTGCCCGGTCTTATCCATAATTTTCTCTTCATTCTTCCAGGAACTCTACAGTTTCTTTTCTTGCCATCAAAACACGAGACAATCATCCTATTAGCCCCTACTCTCTGATCAACTTTCCCAATAACTTCTTTTCCTCTAGGAACTCTTACTCTTACAATTTCTCCACCATTATTTAAACCAGAATTATTCTCACTAGAACTCTCGCTATCTTCCCCAAATTCATTATTATTCTCAGATTCGCTAAATTCATCTGCCATAAGAATATAAGTTAATAGGGGTTTTTAAACCTTAAATAACAAGAAAATCAGAAAAACAAGGCCTAGGCCCTTAAATGATTCTCTTACTTGAAAGCCGAGTATAATACTATGGATTATAAAATTTTAAAAGAGTTTTATAGAAAATTAAAGCAATACAAGGGCAATAGGCACACCTTGTATATGAATTATTCCTTCTGACTTTATTATCCCAGCTCTAAGAGCCAGCTCAACAGCCCTTTTTCCAACAATATTGAAAGTATAGTCCTCTTCACTACCTTTTTCAATTATTCTCATAATTTCTTTATCATTTTTTTCCTCGCCTTGAAAAAAATTAGGGTTAACATGAATGCATCTTTTTCCTTCTTCAAAATTTTTTCCTATCAAATCTGAATCACATATAGCTATGATCGGCCTATAGGAAGAATGTATTTTAACTAGCATGGAAAAAGAAGAAACAAGTTGTATATAAATCTTATTCTGTTGTTAAATAAACTATTTTATTTAACATCTCTGTCCCAGTTTCTACTTCATATTTATTATGCGATAAAATAATTAATCTGAACTTACTTTATCAAACCATACTAAAAAGCTTATAAAAGATTGAATTATTAATTAATTTATAAACTTGCATGAAATGTTCTCTTTTCCCGATAAGAATATATCATAATTAAGGGTTTACTTAACATCCTATCTTCATCAAAAACATTTATATATCTCTTTAATTTCCTAATAGTATGCTGAAAGATAAAGGGGGTCAATTTTATATTGTTGCTGCAATAATAATAATTGCCGCAATAATAAGTATCGCTACAGTAGCAAATTATGCTTATTCCAGGAATGAACCACAAGATTTTTATTCAATAGGAGAAATATTTGAACTGAATGGACTAAAAACTCTGGAAAATGCCCAGTTCTCAGGGAAAAATGTAAATGATGCGACCCTTGAATATCTTACCTATTTTAAAGAATATCTTCAGGCAAATACAAATATTGACTTTGATCTCATTATAGTTTATGGGAATATTGATTCAAATAGTGTTCAAGCAGTTCATTACTCCAGAGAGTCTCTGGGCGACTTAACAGCCAATCTTGGGGGTCCAATAAATATTCCTGGAGGAGATAGAATAAATGTAAGCGAATATAAGATAACATTAAATTCAGGAACAGACAACACCATAGACCTAACCCTGGGGGAAAAAGAAATAAAGAATATAAAATTAATTGATGATAAGAATTTTATATTTATAATGAGCACAAATGAAGATTTTAATAAATATGTTATGTCAAATATAGAAAGACTTAATTAAAATGAACAAAAAAGCCATAAGTGAAATAGTGTCTTATGTTTTACTAATAGCTATAACTCTCTCAATAGCCTCGATAGTCTATGTTTATATCAGTTTTTATATGCCCAAAGAAGAACAAAAATGCGAAGAAAATACTGCGATGATACTCATAGATTACTCATGCAATCTTTCTCAAAATATCCTCTCTCTAGAGATAAAAAATAAAGGACAGCATTCAATAGATGGATTCTTAATCTATGCTTCATATAATGTTTCTAAAAATCCAGATATCGCCCTAAATGAAACCCCTACAAATTCTAGAAACAATAATGGAAGATATTTCTTTTCAAAGATGACAGGGGGTTTAAAACCCGAAGAAGAAGAAACTCTTTCTTTTGCATATCCTTCTTCAAATTCTATAAAATTACTTAGACTTATACCATTTATAATAACAGAGAATAATGGCAAGAGCAATATTGCCTTATGCAATTCAGCAATATTAAATCAAATACTCGAGAATTGTTGATTATTTTTTATAAGGTTCAGCACGATAAAGATTCAGCTTAAAAATATTATTGCAATAGAGTATTTAAAAATTTATTGCAGACTCAGAGGCTTGCTATATACACTCTAAAAAGCGCTCCTTAAATCTTCTCTGTTTCGCTACCCTTCAAGCACCTTAGCTAATGATTAGGGCTGCTCCGATCAAGGTCTGACCCGTTTCGCACACGCAAG
>CAYHEY010000012.1:0-11057 GCA_964355735.1 Candidatus Woesearchaeota archaeon | reverse complement strand
TCCTTGATGCAAAAGAGGCAATAAAGAGAAGTATGCGGCTGAGGAAAAGCTTTAAGATACCCGGGAACTAGTTTTCAAAAACAATAATCTTTAAAAGACTATAATATTACATATTAACAATGCGCTGATAGTATATCGGTTAGTATAGGAGATTTCCAATCTCTTGAGCTGGGTTCAACTCCCAGTCGGCGCATTTAAATATCCTTTAAACAAAATAAAGCATGGAACAATCACAAAAAATAGAAGCGAGTCATGAACACAATCCAGGTCATAATGAGCATCATTCCTCTAAAAATTGGTTTGATAAATATTATAAGATTATTCTTATAATTCCTATAATTGTTCTTATTCTTTCCTTAGTCTATTTGGGCTTTTTCTATTCAAAAACAGGTAATTTTATACTGCGAGATGTCGGTCTTTCAGGAGGAACTTCTATTACTCTTCATGGAGATATAGATTATGATAAATTAGAATCTTCTCTTAGCACTTCTTCAAATAGTCTTTCATTTAGAAAACTTACAGATATCAGCAGCGGTAAGCCTATTGCACTAATAATAGAAAGTTCTTCTTCTCCTGAAGAACTAAGAGCAGAAATAGAATCTGTTTTAGGATATCCTTTAACAGAAGAAAACTCAAGCATAGAATTTACGCGTTCTGCTCTTGGCGATAGTTTTTACAATGAATTGATAAGAACAATATTTGCATCATTTATTCTTATGTCTACAGTAATCTTTTTTCTCTTCGGAGAATCTAAAAAGTTAAAGATGGACGCAGCAATACTCACCGCAATAATAGTCAAACTCATCTTTAATATGTCTGCAATTAATGTTCTTGCCATTATTGCAATAATTATTTTCTCTATATTCAGCATGTATTACTCTAAATCAAAAAAAGAATTCTATCTTCCAGCAGCACTTATCTTAATTTTTATAATTTCTTTTTTTCTTCCTTCCATAAGCCTATATCTTTCCATTACTCTCGCTGTTTTATTATTCGCTTCTTATCTTTTCTACAGCCCACCAAGCATAGCAGTAATCTTTGCAGCCTTTTCAGATATAATAATTCCTCTGGCAATAATAGATTATATGGGTATGAAGATTTCTGCAGCAGGTATAGCTGCTTTTTTAATGTTAATAGGTTATTCTGTAGATACAGACATATTATTAACATCAAGAGCCATAAAAAATAGAGAAGGAACTCTTAATTATAGAATATTTCGAGCATTTAAAACAGGAATCTTTATGACTTTAACAGCATTGATTGCAGTTCTTCCTGCTTTTTTCATTGTAACAGGCCTTCCAGATTCATTTAGACAAATATTTTTGATACTTGGTTTAGGTTTAGCTTCAGATATAATTAACACTTGGATGACTAATGCAGGAATAATTAAATGGTATTGTATCAAGAGAGGAATAGAATAAATGGTTTTTAAAATGTCCTGGAGGATTTGGTTGCTTATAATTGTTCTAATTTTAGCACTCCTTTGTATTGCTCCTTGGAAAGCTCTTGAAAAAGGAATAGTAATTAAGAGTGTAGAAAAAAATTCAACAGCTTTTAATAATGGTTTAAGACAAGGCATGGTGATAACAGAAATAAATGCCATAACAATAAATAATGAAGCAGATTATTCTAATTTTATTCTAGAAACTTTCACAGGGATAAATAATACTCAAAAAATTTCTATTAAAGCCGATAACACAGAATTTATTTTCTTAACAGACAAAGCCCCAGAAATAACAATTGGAGCAATGGCAAAATCTAACTTAAAAACCGGCCTGGACTTAAGCGGGGGAGCAAAAGCCCACGTCAGACCATTTAATGTTTCTGTATCTTCTTCAGAGATGGACGATTTGATAGAAATAACAAAACAAAGATTCAATCTTTTTGGTTTGCGAGACATCAGCATAAGAAAAGCTTCAGATTTATCAGGAAATCAATTTATGATTATAGAAATTGCAGGAGCGACACCTACAGATTTAGAAGAGCTTGTAGGTCAGCAAGGTAAATTTGAAGCAAAAATAGGAAATCAGACAGTATTTATCGGGGGAAAAGGGGATATTGCTCATGTTGAGACTTCTGGCCAAAGCTCTGGAATAGAAGGGTGTTCTTCTTCTGAAGGTGGAAAAATATGTAGATTCAGATTTCTTATATCTTTAACAGAAGCAGCAGCAAAAAGACATTCAGATATTACAGGAAATCTTTCAATAAGCCAAGAAAATCCACAATATCTCTCAGAAAAATTAAGTCTTTACATAGATGATGCTCTTGTAGACTCTTTATTTATTTCAAAAGACCTAAAAGGTTTATTGACAACAGAAATAGTTGTTTCTGGTTCAGGAGCAGGAACAACAGAGGAAGAGGCCTTCAAAGAAGCAAGTAACAACATGAATAAACTTCAGACAGTTTTGAAGACAGGAAGTCTTCCTTACAAACTAGAAATAGTAAAACTCGATACTATTTCTCCTGTTTTAGGAAACGAATTTTTGAAAAATCTTTTTAAACTAGCTATAATCGTCTTTGTTCTTATCTCTTTAGCCCTATTCATAAAATACAGAAAAATAAAAATAACTTCTGCAGTTATACTTACCATGTTCGCAGAAGCTTTCATAACACTTGGAATCGCGGCTTTGATAAAATGGAACCTAGATGCACCAAGCATAGCAGGAATTATTGCAGGAATGGGTACAGGTGTAAATGATCAGATAGTAATCATAGACGAATCTGTTTCAAATATTACTCTAAGCTTAAAAGACAGAATAAAAAGGGCTTTCTTTATAATTTTCGGAGCATTTTTCACAATTTTTGCTGCTATGATCCCACTTTTGTCTGCAGGAGCAGGTATGCTTAAGGGCTTTGCAATTACAACTCTGGCAGGAGTTACAGTTGGAATATTAATAACTCGCCCTGCTTTTGCTGAAATCTTAAAAAAAATGCAGGGAGAATAAATCTCCTTATGAAACTCTTATAAGATGCTACCAAAGACACATATTCTTTTCGGAGCAATTTTTTCTTTATTACTTTTTTCCCTTTTTCCTAATTTTATAGGTCTTACAGGCGCAATAATTATTTTTCTCTCTTCTGTCTTGATAGATTTTGACCACTATATGTATTATATCTACAAAAAAAAGAATCTGAATCTGAGAAGGTCTTATCTCTGGTTTTTGAATTCTAAAAAAGAAATTATCTCAATGAAAGAAGAAGAACGGGAAAAATATAAATTTTCTTTACTCATATTTCATGGAATAGAATGCTGGATACTCTTATTATTTCTCCTTTTTATAAATAGAGTCTTTTTATTTATTTTAATTGGGATATTAGTTCACATGACTCTAGATTTTATAGAACTTTATCAGAATAAAGTTCCATTCTATATAAAATTCTCTCAAGTATACACCCACATAAAGAATAAAAACAAGGCAGAACCAGTTTAAGCATGGAAAAACAAATTAAAGAGGAATCTTTAAGAGAAGAAGTTATAAGAAATTCTATTTGGAGTGTTTTATTATCAATTTTAACAAAATTTGGAGGGCTTATATTCACACTTATTCTTGCTCGTTCTTTAATGCCAGAAATCTTTGGAGCTTATTCTTTCATATTATCTATAGCCACAATTTTTATGGCCATAGGCGACCTAGGAGTAAATCAGGCCCTAATAATTTTGCTTTCAAAACATCTTAAAAACGAAGAGAAATCAAGAAGATATTTTAAATTTTTAAGAAATATAAAATTCTTTCTGCTTCTCTCTATCTCAATAGTCTTTATAATAAGTTTTTATTTTATAAGCTCATCTTATCTAGCCGGCTATAATTCTTTCCCGATAATTATTTTCTGCTCACTCTATATCTTCTTCTTTAGTTTTACCGGTGTCTTCTCCTCTATTTTCTATATTCATAGAAGAATAAAGCTAGATTTTATTAAAGAACTTATCTTTCAGATAATGCGTTTGTTCCTGATTACTATCATATTATCTCTAGTAGAAAAGAAATATCAACTAATAACAGTATTTTGTGTTTTAGCAATTTCTTCTTTTATTATGTTCTTTTATAGTTATATTTGTTCAAAACGAATTGCGTCTCCACTCTATTATCCTGATGAAAATAAAATTGAAGATAAGAAAAGAATTTTAAAACTTCTTTTTTATTTTATGTTAGGCACACTTTCTTTAATCTTATTTTCAGAAGTGGATATACTTATGATAGGTCTTCTAATTAAAGACTTAGTTTATGTCGGCTATTATCGGGCCTATTTCACCATAGTAATTGGGGTGAGTGGCTTGCTCGGCTTCAGTTCTATTCTTCTTCCTATCTTCAGTTCTTTCACCAAAGCCAGACTAAATATCGTCTTTAATAAAGTGTCCAAGTATATTCTCTTGATAACCATGCCTGCCTGCTTTGGATTATTGGCTCTTGGCAGTTATTTTATTAAACTATTATATGGAGATAGTTATCTTCCAGGAATGCCGCTTCTATATATCTTAGTCTTCCTTGTAATTTCAGAGTCTCTAACAAATCTCTTTAATACAGCAATATCCTCAAGACAGAGACCGAAATTCATAGCACTCTCTTTATTATTTTCAATAATTCTAAATGTAGTTCTAGCTTACTTATTAATTAATATTTTGCTCTCAATATCTGTCTCTCTAGCTGTTCTTGGAGCAGCAATATCAACTTTAATAAGCAGATATTTCTTTATGTTGTGCTTATGGATATATTCTGATAAGAATTTTGGATTAAGTTTCTCTGCCAAAGACATAATAAAGCCCTTATTGTCATCTATTTTAATGGCTTCTCTTCTTTATTTTATCTCAAGAAGTATAGAGATGAATGTCTTTATTGGAATAGTTCTTGTTTTAATAGGGGCTGTTTTTTATTTTGGAGTTTTATTTTTACTTGGCGGTATAAAAAGAGAAGACAAGTTTATAATTGATATCTTCTCTGAAAAATTAAAACAGGTATTTCATAGAAAGAAATGAAAATTGGTTTTTTCTTCAGAAAATTATCTATAGAATCCCTTGAAGTTATCAGAAGTTTGATAGATATGGCTCTTTATCTTGCCTGGCTATTATTAGATCCAGGTAAATTTAAAATAATAGATAATAAAAAGATAAAGAATATTTTAGTAGTTTATGCTGGAGCCATAGGAGATACTTATAACACCTTGGGCATAATTAATAGCTTAGTCAGCAAATATAAGTATCTTAATATTTATTATCTCTCTTTTAAGAAGAATAAAGATTTTATAAAAAATCCAAATATACATATTGTTAATTTAGATAAAGCAAAGACACTTATTGATGACAAAAAAATAGATGCCGCAGTCTTTCTTACAAATATATTAGAATCAGACCTTTTTGATAAAGAATTCTATCTAAAAACTTTAAAAGTGCCTTATATTATTCTATCAGCTTATTCCAGTATAGTCACTCTGCCCAAACAGATTCCATTTTCAATTACAAGACGAGTATTTCCAAGGTACAAGTCTATGCTGGGCATATATATTTCCGCTTTTGAAAAACTTGGATTTTATTTTAATAAGAAAATTGATTTTTTTTATACTAAAGAAGCAGAGAAATATGCAGAAAGTTTTTTCAAAAAGATTAAAAAAGATAAGAGAGAGAAGATAATTTTCTTTCATCCGTTTAGTTCAAAGATTACTCATGCTCTCGATGAGGGGAAAATTCCCTCTTCTAATTGGCCGAATGAACGGTGGTCAGAATTAGCAAATATAATTCTTAGCAAATATAATTCTAAGATAGTTTTTACAGGCTCAAAAGAAGAAAAAGAATTGATAGCGAGCATTATCTCCAAGATAAAACAAAAAAAGAAAATATTCGATCTATCGGGCAAGATCTCTATTGAAGATGCTGCCTCTCTGCTTAAAAGGGCAGATCTGCTTATAAGCGTTGATACCAGCATGGCACATATAGGAGCACAAACCGGAGTACCTCTTATAGACTTAATGTTCTGTAAGTCCAGTTTATGTGGCCCACATACAAACAAGAAAATAGAATTATTTCATCCAGAAGTTTGTAATAACTGTCGAAGATATTCCTGTTCAGAGGGAAATAATATCTGTATGAAGTCCATTTCTGTTAAGGAAGCAGAAGATGCAGCAGATTTCTTTATTTCTGCAAAAAAGAAAAATTTATAAACCTACTAGTATCACTAGTAGCTATGAAAAAGATAGTGTGGGAGAACAAATCAAACAATCAACTGTGTATAACTATACCTAAGGGCTCTGGAATAAATGCAGGCGATATAGTTAATCTTGAAAAGGAGAAAATTAAGAAATTAGTTTATTCAGCAACTACAGCAGATTTATTTAATTATGGTCAGTTAAGACTTCTTGATTTTGCAAATAAGTCTGGAGACTTTCATATCTGTGGTGTATTGACAGACAAGGCTATCTCTTCATATAAAAAGGGCCCAATAGCAAACTTTGAAGAAAGAAAAGCAATAATTTCTTCCCTCAGATGTGTCGATATGGTCCTGACTCAAGATAGTCTAGAACCAACAGAAAATCTTAAGAAAATTCATGAACAATTTCCCTATGCTAAGATTCTTCTTGTAGGGGGTTCAAATTGGAAAAAAATACCAGGAGAAGATTATATAAAAAAGATAAAAGGCGAAATTATCAAGTTTCCGTTTTATGAAAAACTTTCTCCTGACAAGTTAATTAAAAAAATAATAGAAACTTATGGAAAATAATTCAAAGAAAGTTTATATTGCCCTTAGCGCAGATTTAATTCATCCAGGTCATTTAAATATTATTAATGAAGCCAGAAAATTAGGAGAAGTAATAGCAGGAGTTACAACAGACGAGGCTACAGCAAGTTATAAGCGTCTGCCTTATTTAACCTTCGAACAGAGAAAATTGATAGTAGAAAATATTAAAGGTGTTTCACTAGTAGTGCCTCAAGAAACCCTAGACTATGTGCCCAATCTTATAAAATTTAAGCCAGATTATGTTGTTCATGGAGATGATTGGAGAGACGGAATTCAAAAACAAACACGACAGAGAGTAATAGATACATTAAAAGAATGGGGTGGCCAGCTTGTAGAAGTTCCTTATACTCCTGGAATTTCTTCAACAAAACTTAATCAGGTAATGAAAGAGATAGGAACAACACCAGAGATAAGAATGAAGAGACTAAGAAGACTTTTAAAAGCAAAAAGTCTAGTAAGACTTCTTGAGGCTCATAATGGAATTACAGGTTTAATAATAGAAAATTCTAATATTATAAAAAACGGAATGAAAAAAGAATTTGATGGCATCTGGATAAGCAGTCTAACTGATTCTCTTGCAAAAGGTAAACCCGACACAGGTTTTGTAGATTTTACTTCTCGTCTAGACACTATAAATGCTATTATGGACATAACAACAAAGCCGATTGTGGTAGATGGAGATAATGGTGGAGATATAGCAAATTTTCCAATGATTGTAAAAACTCTGGAAAGACTAGGAGTATCTGCGATAATTATAGAAGATAAAATTGGTTCAAAAAAGAATTCTTTACTGGGTACAGATGTTTTCCAGGAGCAGGATAGCATAGAAAACTTTTGTGAAAAAATAAAATACGGAAAAAAATCACAAGTAACAGAAGATTTTATGATCATTGCTAGAATAGAAAGTTTTATTCTTAAGAAAGGTATTGAAGATGCTATTCAGCGGGCTAAAGCATATATTGAATCAGGCGCAGATGCTATTATGATTCATAGCAAAGAAGTAGAGCCAAATGAAATACTGGAGTTCTGTGAGAAATATAAAAGTCTAGAAAAAAAAGTGCCTCTTGTAGCTGTTCCTACAACCTATTGTTCTATAACAGAAAAAGAATTAGAAGAAGCAGGAATAGACATGGTAATCTATGCAAATCAGCTCTTGAGAAGTGCTTATTTTTCTATGAAAAGAACAGCAGAACTTATTTTATCTTGTGAAAGAGCAAAAGAAGTTGAGGATATGTGCTTTCCAATTAAGGAGATGATTAATCTTATAGAGGCGAAAAATTAAAAATGAATAATCTTTCAGAATCAGCATTTAAAGTAATGTTAATACATGCAAATTCTACTCTTGATACTTTAATTCCTCCAAATCTTGCAATAATGTCCGCTGTTCTAAAACAAGCAGGTCATCAAGTAAAATTATTTGACACTACTTTTTATAAGACTAGAGAATCAACAGGAGATGATGCTCGAGTCAGAACTCTCCAAGTTAAAGAAACGAGGTTTGAAGATGTGGGTGTAGAATTAAACAGAACAGATATGTATGAAGATTTTTTGTGTTGTGTCAAAGAATATCAGCCAGATATTGTGGGCTTATCCGCTGTTTCTTTGACATATCCTTTTGGAATAGAATTCTTAAGAAAACTTCGAAGAGCTCATCCAGAAATACCTACAATAGTAGGTGGAATACACGCAACAATCTCTCCAAACGAGGTTCTTAGAGAAGATTGCGTTGATTTTGTTTGTAGAGGAGAAGGAGAATATGCTCTTAATGACTTATGTGATTCTTTAAAAGGAAATGAGGACACAACAGGCATTAGAAATTTGTGGACAAAAAAGAATGGTCAGATATTTCAAAATCCTCCAAGACCACCAGTAGATATTAATACTTTGCCCATGCAAGATTGGACTATCTTTGACCCAAGAAGAATAAATAAACCCATGGGCGGTAAAATAAGAAGAGTCGGTTGTTTTGAACTTGATAGGGGCTGCCCATATTCTTGTTCTTATTGTTGCAATGATTTTTGGCATAAATTTTATGAAAATAGAAATTATAGAAGAAAAGATTTAGAAAGATTTATAGAAGAAGTAAGAACAATGAAAGAAAACCACGACCTAAATTATGTCTATCTTGCTTCTGAGACTTTTTTAGCTTCTCCACAGGAAAGATTTGACCGATTTATTGAATTATGGAAATCTGAAATAGGAATCCCCTTCTGGGTTCAGACAAGACCAGAGACAATTACAGAATATAAAGTTAAAAGACTAAAAGAAGTAGGTGTTCATTCTATCGGTGTTGGTGTTGAAAGTGGTTCTCCTGAAATGAGAAAAAGACTAAATAGGATTATGACTAATGATCAGATAATAAATGCTTTTGAAATCTTAAATCGATATGGTCTGCGAACAGGCATAAATGTTATTATTGGATTTCCAGAAGAAACTCGAGAACAAATCTTTGAAACAATTGATCTTGTAAGACAATTAAATGCTTCAAATATAATGACTCATGTTTTTAATCCCTATAGAGGAACGCCTCTTTATGATTATTGTGTTGAGAAGGGCTTTATCTCTCAAGAAGAAGCAGGAGGAGATTATAGGCAGGATTATGTAATGAATAATCCAAATATCTCAAAAGAACAAGTATTAGGTTTGCAGAGAACTTTTGCACTCTATGCAAGATTGCCTCGAGAGCGGTGGCCAGAAATTCAAGTAGCAGAAAAATCTGATGATCAAGGAAACAGAAAATTCGAACAATTAAAGAAAGAATATACAGAAAAATTTTTAGTTTAGAATAATAATGATAACCTGCAAACAATTAGCCGAGATATTTAAAAAAAATGAAATAGATTTTTTTACAGGTGTTCCTGATTCGACATTTAAAGATTTCATGAGTTATCTAAATGATGAACATGGAAAAACACTTACAAATCTTATCCAGCCAAGCGAATGTGAAGCAATAGCTGCTGCAGCAGGCTATCATCTTGCAACAGGCAAGATTCCTGTTGTGTATATGCAGAATTCTGGATTAGGAAAATGTGTTAATCCTCTGACTTCTCTATGCGATAGAGAAGTATATTCAATTAACATGAAAATGATTATTTGCTGGAGAGGAGAACCAGGCAAACCTGATGCACCCCAGCATAAAAAAATGGGCAGAGTTATGCTGCCTCTTCTTGAAACACTAGAAATTCCTTATCAGGTACTCTCGTCAGATTTTGGAGGTATAGAAAGAACAATATTAGACATGAAGCAGGGAGCTCAAAAAACCAGCGCCCCTGTTTCTTTAATCGTGCCTTCAGATCTTTTTGAAAAATACGAGTCAAAAGATAAAACTGCTGCTAAACTTGAAATGTCTAGGGAACAAGCAATAAAAGTTATAATAGATCATCTTGCAGAGCGAGACATAGTGATATCTACTACTGGAAAATGCTCTCGTGAGCTCTATGAATATAGAACTTCAAGACAAGAGCCCCCTCATGATTTTTATACTGTCGGAAGCATGGGCTGTGCTTCTTCTATTGCTCATGCTCTAGCATTACATAAAAAAGACAAAAGAATTTTTGTCTTAGATGGAGATGGAGCAGCACTTATGCAACTAGGAGCACTATCTACAATAGGCCACTATGGTTCTGAAAATTTTTATCATATTATTCTTGATAATCAAGCTTATGACTCGACAGGAGAACAACCAACAGTTTCTTCTACAATAAATTTTGAAAAGATTGCTCTTGCTTGTGGTTATAAAAATACAAGAACAGCTAAGACAAAACAAGAATTAGCTTCTGCTTTAAATGAGTTAAAAACAACCTCAGGACCATATATACTAATTATAAAAGTAAATAAGGGTTCAAGAAAAGACCTTGGCAGACCAAAATCCACGCCATTAGAAAACAAAAGAGAATTTATTAAACACCTTAATTCTTAATATGTCTCAAAGACAATTTTTTGGATATGGAAGCATAAAATTTCTTGAAACAATATTAAGTGAAACAGGATCAAGAAATGTTTTTTTAGTAACAGGAAGAAATTCTTATGAGACTAGTGGCGCAAGAGAGAGTATAGAAGAAATTTTACATAAAAAGAGATTTAATTTTAAAAGATTTTGTGGCTTAAGTTCAAATCCTCAGCAACAAGAAGTAGAAGCAGGCCTCAAACTTTTCCAAGAAGGTGATTATGATACTTTAATTGGTGTCGGGGGTGGAAGCCCCCTAGATGTCGCTAAAGAAATTAAATTTAGATTCTTTAAAAAAGCAAACAGAAAAATTCCTCTTATTGCAATACCCACAACAGCAGGTTCAGGAAGCGAATCAACACATTTTACCGTTTATTATTTAGATA
>CAYHEY010000011.1:0-11307 GCA_964355735.1 Candidatus Woesearchaeota archaeon | reverse complement strand
AACAGAAAATCAGTCTTAGTTTTTCTCTTTATTTTTTCATATGAAGCAAATATTATCTTATCTGCTTGTTCTCTCTCACTCTCGCCAAGAGCGTCAGTTCCTGTAATTACTATATTATCCATAGAATAGGGTAAAAATCAAAATTTAAATACTTTGTCATACTAGCTTTTTTATGATAAAACTACTAGGAATAATCGATCTTGCTGCTGTAATTCTATTTACAATAAGTTTATTCTTAGATAAAATAGTGCCAAACAATGTTCTGCTAATCTTTGCAATTATTATAATTGTAAAAGGAATTATCTTTGTCTTCCTTTTAGATCTCGCAAGCCTGCTCGATATCTTTTGTGGCATAATTATAATTGTTTCTATTTACACACCAATAAACCACATATTATCTACGATAGTAATCATCTTTCTTGCTCAAAAAGGCTTGTTTAGTCTGCTCTCTTAGAACTAATCTTTAACTTGTAAAACTTTATTATGCTGATAAAATTCTTCTACGCTCTTCTCTACCCCTAATTCTCGCCACCAGAAACCCTTATTACCTGGATCTCCGATTTCCCCATCTAGGATCATTTGTGGTTTATGAAAAGGCACAAGATGTGGGCTAAGTAATTCTCCTTCTGTACCTTCTCCACGAATCTGCACTAAATGCTCCCCATAAAACCAAACTCCATTCCTAAAAACCGCTCTTCTTACAGCAACATCATGTAAATGATTATTTGGAGTTTCTTGAATATCATAACTAAATCTTGCCTTAATATTTGTAGGAGCAGTATCATAAACATCTGAGGCAGTTTCAATAAGCCATTCTAAAATCTGAGGGTTTGTTTTTAGAAATTCATAATAGCCATCTTCATATATCTGAAGTGCCTCAGGTTTGTCTAGAACTAAAGAGCCCCATTGCCAAGCAATTCTCCAATTGCCTTCACCAAAATTCGCATTCCAAGCAGCATAAAGCTCATCTCTTTTCTTTCCAAAATATCCAGGCCGATTTATTGTCTTCCAACTCATTTTAAATCAATTTCTAGAAAGTTTTTAAAGATTTGTGTGATTAGATTAGAATTTTTTTTTCACAGATTCTAGCTCTTCTATAAGACTATCAAGATTAATCTCCTGAATATCATTAGCAAATATCTCCAAACTATCAGAAAGCTTGCTCTTTCTTATATTTCCTTCTAGAATTATTTCTTTTCCAAGAAGTTCTTTTCTCTTCTCACTAAAACTTTCTACACTATCGAATTCCTGGCCATTTGTTACTTTCTTTATATTTTCCGAAAATAATACTGCCCTCATATTAGCTGTTCCATCATCAACTATCAAAGTGAGTATAGAATTCTTCTTAGGAATAATTGCACCATGAACAGCACACTCATTTGCTTCAAATACTCTTTTTCCACATTCAGGGCACACACTATAAAAAGTTGGTCCAAATATCTGCACTATAAACGCCCTTGCAGAAACATTATCATTGACATTCATTTCTGAGAGAGCTTTTTTATGAACTACTGCCTTTGTTTGCAAATTATCAAGGGTTTTTGAGCTTAACTTCATATCTGCAAAACCGGTAAGATGAACCTCTGAATTTCTAACATCCCCCCCAGAGAGTTCTATAAAATCGCCTTCTTTCACTGTCCCATCCTCTATAAGCGTAATATGATTCGTATCCCATAGAACAACGCGAACATTGCTTGTATCATCCGCAAGTAAAAAACTGCCTATTTTCCCACTTCTTCCATTTTTATTATATTCAACTACTCTATTCATCTTAATTATCTTGCCCATTATAGTAATTTTTTTCATTCCAGACAAGAGTTCTGCTATCTTGAGTTTCTGCCTCTCAAAATTAATTCCTAATTCAGAAGCAATTATCTGTGCAGCCCCTTCTTTGCTTATTAGTCCCGAGAGTTTTGCTTTCTTAGCCTCTATCTTTCTTTCTATCTCCTCAAGAGCTAATCCAGAATTCTCTGATATAAGTCTTAAAATCTGCTCATAATTTCCTGTTAACATTTTTTCCTCGTTTTTCTTTATGTTTTATTATCTTTTCTTTTCTAACTTGGTTTGCAGTGTTTTTAAATACTATTGTTACAAATCATAACTATTGAAAATAAAGTTATTCTTCATAAAAGTTATTCTAAACTATAAAGTAAACCCTCAACCCAACATAAAGCTCCTAAAAAAAGAAAAACAATAATCTTTATAAATCACCTAAATAAAGAGATATCATGGGATTTACAGTAGTAAAAATGAAGATAATGCCCGAGTCTCCTTCAACAGACCTAAAAGCAATAGAAAGAAAAGCAGAAGAAATTATTAATTCTTTTCATAAAACTATTGTAAAAGTAGAAGAAGAGCCTATTGCTTTTGGCTTAAAAGCAATAATTCTCTCATTTGCCTGGAATGATGACATAGAAACAGAAAAACTCGAAAGCCATCTTCAATCAATAGAGCACATCTCTAGTGTTGAGTTACTAGACATAAGAAAAGCTTTTGGATAGTTCTAGCAAGATATATAAAATCTCTTTTCTATAACAAATCATGCCATTTTCAGACGAACAAGCAAAAGCAATCAAAGAACAAATCTTCAATCAGCTTAAAAATCTGCCAGAAGACCAAAGAGAACAGATAAGGAAAATGATTTCTGCAATGTCTAACAGCGAACTTGAAGAATTCTTAATAAAAAATAAAATGATGCAAGAGCAAGAAGGAGAAGAGCGAGAAGAGGATAGCAAAGACAAAAACAGCGAAGAAACTTCAAAGCCAGGAAAAAACATGAAAAAAGAAGAGCAGTGTATTTTTTGTATGATTTCAAGCAAACAACTAGAAGCTTTTTCAATATATGAAGACAAAGATTATCTTGCTGCTCTGGAGATAAAACCTCTTACAAAAGGCCACACGATACTTATTCCTAAAAAACACATAACTAATTCTAAAAGTTTAACAAGCAAAGCCTTCACAATAGCAAATAAACTGGGAAGACATATTTCAAAAAAGCTTGGAGCAGAAAATTTTCAAATAAATTCTTCTGACGAGCTAAAACATGCAATAATCAATATTATCCCAGCATACAAGGGAGAAAAGCCAGATTATGAACGCAAACCAGCCAAAAAACAGGATCTTCAGGAAACAGCCATAAAAATAGGCGGATTAGTAAAAAAAGAAAAAATAACAAAAATAAGAACAGAAAGAGCTGAGAAAACAGAAGTAAAAAGCCATTCAGAAGATAAGCCCAAGAGTCATTTTCCACAATTCTTAAGAAGAGTTCCTTAAAAAGAGAATTGATGGTACATTAAACTCGCTCTACTCGCGAGCGTACTCGCTTTTCTTATATTTATTTTGACTTGTCCACTCGCTCGGCTTCGCCTCGCTCGAGATTATTGCACTTCGTGTTATCTCATAAAAACAAATCAAAAAACCTTTCGTTTACCACACCTTAAAAGGTGCGGTTTGTTTTGGGTTTTTGGATTCTCCGAAAGAAATACGCAGTAATACAACCGCAACATAAATGTTGCGGATTTCTTTCAGTGATTAATAAAACTACTGATAATAATCTGCTTGCAAGTTCTTAAGAGTTTGAAATTATTAAATTAAATTGCGAACCTTAATGAAATGTATGATTTGTGAGCAATTTTAAGCCTATTTTCCAGTTAAAGTTCGCAGTATATATAAATGCATTTTCATTAAACATAATCTATAATCTTATTTGAAGCCAGACCTGTATCCGAACAATGATAAACCTTATGAAACATATTAAAAAAAGATTTTCTAATCTTAAAGCCCATATTTCTCAGCAGACCTTCATTTTCCTTATTTAATTCAAGTTGTGGCGCTTCAAAAATCTCAGGATAAAAGCCAAAGCATTTTTTAAACTCATTCATGCCTAGCCTTATTTCTTCTTCTCCAATAAGTTGTCCAAACTCCATATAACTATGATAAACTCCGTGCATAGCAAGAGTTTTATTCAAACTCAGAATATATTTACACCACTCCTGATTCTCTGCAATAGAATTATTCCTATAGAGAGGAATAATCATTAAACTATCACTCGCCAGCATAAGACTCTCTTCACAAGCAATATCGGGATGAACATCATCCAGCTGGCTAGGCAGTAAAATTCTAAGTAAAAGAATAAATAGCGCTAAAAAAATAATAAAAAAGATAACTGCCAGCAAAGTTAAGAGTCTTTTCTCATTCATTTTATAATACCTTATAGATTAAAAGAAAAGCCACTATAAAAGCCAGGAAAAAAACAGGTACAAAAGGTATTCCTTGCTTAATCAAAACATCTTTCTTTAGATATTTTCTTATTAAATTTAATTCTTTTTCATTTAATCCTTCCCAATAGGGCTTGATAATCTTATTTTTTACTCTAATCTTTTCAGCCAACCAGTCGCCAATTGTTAAATTTTTAACTTTAACAAAACCAATCATACAGCTTTCTTCAACTGCTTTTGCAAAAGAAAATAAAAATGGAGAAAGCAGCATTATAATCCCTAGCAATAATAGTACTTTATTATCGGCTATGAAGAAAGCTATAAAAGCCAATAAAGCAAAACAAAGCGAAAGATAAAAAAGCTTCTTATAATTTTTAAAACTCTTCTCATATTCTTTCCTAAATCTCTTAAAGTTTTTTATCATTAAAATAAAACTATAAATCAAGCCATAAACTCCCCCAACAAGTATAGAGCTTATTAAAAAAACAAGCAGAACTAGGAGATTAGAAACCCAATCATAACTTAAAGGAAGAAGAGCGCATAAAGCCATAAGCAATTTAGCATCTCCTCCTGCAAAAACCCTTGCATAATAAAAAGCATTCATTAAAGCAAATCCAACAACTAAACCAATTAAACCCCAGACAAAGTACATTATACTCGAGCTTTCAATACTAATAAAAGCCCTGTAGACAAGCACAAAAGCAATAAGTGAAAAACTCCACCAGTTTTCTACTTCTCTTTTCTTAAAGTCTTGTATAGAAGCAATAGCCAGCCAAAATAAGCCAATAGCCAGCAAAAACATATTTTCATAACTAAAGATATTCTCTATATTCAGACCAAATGCGCCTAGTAAACCATTCATATTTTATCCCTGCTCTTTTTTATCTTCCTCTTTTAATATTTATTATAAAAACTTCTACTATTTAAAATGTTTGTCTTTTACTATCAAAGACTGCTTCGCATTATTAATCAAAAATTGAAAAACTCCCAAAACAATCAGAAAATCCCAGCTCATTCAAGAAGATATCATAAAAACAATAAGGCAAACTATAGAAGGCCTGTTTAGCAATTTTAGCGGTAAATTTATTAGAATATATGTGAAGAAGATTTATCTTTTATAAGATTTATTATTAAACACTCTTTACCCTGTTTCTTCCGCCATGCCTATATGGAAAAAGCTTGCGCTTTTTCCTTTTATCTTTACCCTTATTTCTTCTTTCACTTCCATTCGAGTAATCATCTGACATTTTTTAAGAAAAATTAAATATTATTACAAACTGATTCTACAACAGTCACACTAACAGGCGACCAGAATATGCTCTTACATTCTTTTTCTGAATCAATAGCAGCAGGATGAGCAGAACTTCCACCCTTACTATCACATTGGGAACCAGTCCATTCTCCAGAACATTGAGCTTTATCTAATCCCGCACTCACTTCTTCAATTCTACCATCAGAAGAAACATAATAACAATTTTCTGCTATTAATGGACTTTCTAATTGTTTGCAGGTAGCACTAAACTTAGTTTTTTTATCTGAGAGAGTAACTGTTTTCTCTGCTTGGCTATAGTCTGAAACTCTTCCAAACTCACAGGCTGTTCTGCATTGAACTCTAATATCATCAACATTAGATTCTCCAGCATAGCCAAACAACTTATCTCTTAATCCACCAATATTTAAAACAAAAATTACAACAATTACTATAAGTAAAGCAACCATAATAGCACCAAAAATCTGCTCCCATGTCTGGGCTTTCTTATTTTCTCTTTTTATCATATTCCTCTTTCCTTATATTCCTAATAATAGTTTAGCCTTTATAAATATTATGCCTATAATTTTTAGCTCAAAATAACAACATTACCATAAGGATTCTCTGAGCTAATTCTTCTTTCATAGCTAAAATGATAATTATAGACTAAACTAAATTCTTTTACTTTTGAGACATCACTAGAAAACCCTTGTTCGCTTCTAACTAAATCAAGATCAATCTTAAGATAATTTCCATCTATTCTTATATGCTTGGAATTTAACTGACTATTTACCTCAATCAAATCAGGAACAACATAAAGTCCTTTGGAATTTTTATAATTTTCTAATTCTTTAGTAAAATCCTCAATAGGATTATCTTTTCCTATTTTCTCAGATATCTGTCTCAAATGAAATTTGATTATTTCTGCCTCAAGATAAGCATTCTCAATTTCCTTTGGAGAACTAATAGTTTCTTCAATTTTGGCTTTTTTCATAGAAAAAGTAACTAAAGAAGAGACTAATAGCAAAAGAGTTAGTATTACAAGTATAACTGTAGCTAAAGACATAGAAGCTTTTTTATTCTTCATAGAGCAAATTTTCATATTATAAATTACACGAGCCCCCATAGAATTTAATATTTGCAAATTTGTTAGTTTCATAAGGAAAATTTAATTTTATACCCTTCTCCAGAAAAGTGTCCTGAAAACCAAGGTTATTTGCTCTTCCACCAAAACCAGTAAGACCATCGGCCCCACTTGAAATATCTCCATTTTCTGCAGAAATTTCAAATATATAACATGCAAAATTATTTTTCTTAGCAAAATTATCAAAATCTTTCTTTATATCTTCAAATTTACCAGAATTAATTAAAACCTTTATTCTGTCTATCTCTTTCTGATTTTCCGAGTTGGTCTCTAAAAAATAAATTACTTGCTTAGTCATAACTAGCTGAGAATCTTCATAACCTTGAAAGTTGATTGAATAAGGATTATCTTTCCAGCCATAGGTCTTTAGCAATATGAGAAAATATAAAACTAAAATAGAAACAATAATAATCATGGCAGGTATCCAAGTGAGTGTTGAACCTATTGCTGCTCTTTTATTCTTTAATCGCATTTCCCATATTATTTGAAGCTGCTAAAACCAGCAACTCAAATTCCTGATTTAATTTTTTATCAAAGATTCTAGTTTCAGATTTACTGCATCTAGGAAAATTCTTCTCATCTTTTCCTGCTTCTTGGTAACTGCACAAAACAGCAAAACTACCGAACCCGCCAGATATAGATTTAGAAATCTTTTTATCCGAATTTTTTATAGACACATTAAAATAATAAATATCATAATCATTAAGAGCATTTTTATTTAAGCTACATTTAGCATAAATATCAAAATCGGTTTTATTTATCTCACTATAATCAAAATTTTCACTAAAACAATCGACAATCTTATCTCTAAGAGTTGTTGCTTCTATTTTTCTTGAATCACCTTGAACAGCAAAAAATATAGATGCGCCAATTATTACAGCCACACCAACAATAATCCAGATGATTATATTTACAGGACTAAGATATCTCTCATCCCCTTTTTTATTTTTCAAGAGCATTTTATTTCTTAACAATTATAATTTTATTTGCAGGATCAACAAAAATAGAACCCGATTCAAGACTATTAAAAAACAGGAAATTATTTCCAGCGCCATCTTTAACTCTTAATGCAAGATAACCACTTGTGTAATTAACTACTATTGCTTCTCCCTTAAAATTATTCTTTTTTGCCCTCTCAAACAATTCATCGGCATAAATAGTTAATGTGCTTCCTGGCTTTAGTTCGTCTATAGATAGCGCAATTCTCCTTACTTCTTTTTTCTCGAAAAAATCATCTCCTGTTCCAAGTCGAGATATAAAGATAAAACCAGGCACTATAAACATAAGATTTAGCAATATAAAAATAACCACCTTAGGCACCATATCTGAAGCTTTTTTATTTTTAATTAACATGCAAATTATTTTAAGCTAAACTAAATTTTCAAAACTTGAACATTTAATATTATTTCTTACCTCTGAAGAAAGCGTATCAAAGAAAAATTCAGAAAGAGGAGTTGTGCTCCTGCCAGCTTGAAAGTTCTTAAGATTTGCTTCATCAAAAACAGAAATAACAGGAGCAGAATAATAATATTTCTTTGAGGCTTCTTCTCTATAAAGCCATTCCCAAGTTTTAGGATCAAAATCCGCAAATCTTACAAAGCTCAGCCAAGAAAACCAGTCTTTAGATACAGAAAGAGGAAGATTCCATCTTTCAAGCAATTGGGTATTAGCCTTAGAAAAATATTCCTCAGCACTATCAACACCATAAAAAGATCTAAGATAAGATTCTCCTTCTTGATTTTTTCTCGCCTCTAGTGTTCTAATTATATCTGCATAAGTTATTCCGCCCTCCCTATCTACTTCTTTTCTTGTTGCTTCATCAAAAGAGTATATTGAAAGCATAAAACAACTATTGGCAATAATAGCAAGTTTACTTTCCATAGGATTAAGCAGTCCATTTCCAAAAGTAGAATGCCACTCATACATATTATCTGTAATCTTCTCAAGAATATCATATTTATCTTTTATCTTAATTCTAGCATAACTTTTTCCCAAAGAGTCACATCCCCTGCTAGAACTTCCTGAAACAAAGCATATTCTTTCTGTCTGGCATCTTAAAGAAGCAAGATCCTTAAATTCCACACCAGCAAAAGTCAATTTTGAACGAGTTTCAATGCTCGCCTGGCAAGCAGCTTTAGAAACATCACTTTGCCAGGGAAACAAAAAATAAAATAAAAGTAGGACCCCAAAACTCAGCATAAGAATAATTAAACCAACAGCCCACATAGGCAGACTATCTTGTCCTTTTTTTGAATTAATCATATTGTTCTCCAAAATAATTTGTACAAACCATAAACTACACCAGCAATTATAATAAAAAAGGCTATAACTAATAAAATTTTTACTAAACTACTATAATCTGCTTTTTTATTTCTTAACTTCATTTTATGCCTCTAAAACATATACTCCTTTTGAAAGATGTGCGCCTAGCTGACTAAATAAAGTTTCTCCTGTTTCTTTAGCAGGCTGTGTCTTAGTGTTCTCCTTAAGGAAGTTTATGAACTCTGCATTTTCCTGAGCTGGTTTTTCTCCATCCCACGTCCCCCCAGAAACAACAAGAGTTTCTATGTTCATCCAATTATCCAAATCAGGACTCCATTTCCATCCACTATCAAATCTGAAAAACAAAGGGGTCTTTGTACTAGCAATATAAATAAAATATTGTGGCCTTACAAGATCTATCGCAGTAAAAGTCGAAAGCCAAATTTTATACTGCTTAACTGGTTTTTCACTAACAAAAGGATAAACTTCTTCAACTCTGGATTTAATCTTTAACTCAGAAGAAAAGTCTAGTCTAATTATCCTTTTTTCTTCTCCATCTACTTTAGACTTTATAGATACAAACTTATCTGTCTCTATACAGGCCCTAGATTTTCCAGAACAATCTGCTTCTTTGCATATACATAAACAAAATTCTCCATCACACAACAAGCCATGTTCATCTGAAAATAACCACCAACCATTTACAACAGTAATTAGATACTTTTGTTCTGCGTTTGTGCTTGCAGAAAGTTTTTCATTTATTCTCCCCAATTCTCCTTGAGCCTGCTCTATTTTTTGTTTGTCTGCTGTAAAAATCTTAAGTAAAGCAACACCCAATCCAATAAGAACAATTATGCACAAAACAGCAATAAGAATATTGACAACATGCTCTCCTAGTAGAAAATCTGCTTTTTTACTTTTCATATTGCGGTTTTCCATATTTCTCCTTTAATTATTTGCGCCCCATTTAACTGAGATAAAAACCAACCATTTTTTATTGAAGATAAATCTTTATCATAACCAGGATTATTTTTATCCAATATTGCCGAATTGGTATAGTAAGGGAAGATTGTTATGATCCTCTCTTTTACTTCTCCTATTCTTTCTTTTCCAACAATAATTGATCCAGACTCAATATAGATTTCTGTAGCGCCTTCAGACCCAACATATTTATAAGCAGAACTATCTACAAAGATTTTTGTTACATCTTTACCGAAATGTAATTTTAGAAGAGCCCATTCCTTAACAGAGCTCACAAAACCAATTCTATTCATATTAACAGGCGTTTCTATTTTTACAGCACTATCTCTGCAAACTTCTGTCTTAGAATGCCTATATGCTCCATTTAACTGCTCTATCTGATTAGAGATAGGATATATTGCTGGAGCTACTTGTGTATAAAGTGGTCCCAGATGATTTATAATTTCGGCGTCAAATACAAACAGCTGATTTCTGATTATCTGTCCTATTCTTATATTGCTATTCCACCACCTAGAAACATAAACCTTAATCTCATTATCAACTGCAAGAAGAACAGATTTGACAGGAGCCTTGCACTCGCTGTTATCACAAAAAGAAATCTCTCCTTTGTTAGAAACTAATGCAACTTTTACAGGACATCTATCCACATAATTAACTGGCTCTTCTGTTGCAAATCCAAACATATTTTTAAAAAAGTTTATTATTGGAAGTCTCGCAATAAATAAAATAGAAACACCTATAAGCAAAATTATCACTATAACTGCTACAGTCTTACTACCCCATAAAGTTTGTGCTCTCTTATTCTCTTTCATATTATCTTCTAAATAAATTTTGTATAAATTCTGCTATCTGTGAAAGTTTTCCTGTAATTATCAATATTGCAAAAGCGATTATAGCCAATATAACTATGGCAATTATCATAGCACCGCCCATATCAATTTCGCTATCGCCTTTTTTATTTTTTTTAAACAAGTTCATCTCAGCAAGCACCTTCACAATCTAATATTGCTATATTTTTTGCCCAAGTTTTATTAGAGTTTATGGCTTTAATACATGTAAAATCATATTTTTCCTTGCTAGAAACTTTCATTGTTCTATTAACACAACAAAATTCATAGCTCGAGCCACTTAAAACAAATGAATTACAAGCCTGAACAATATTATCTATATTTGATGCAGATAGATAGACAAATATTTTATCCTTAAGATTTCCAAATCCCCCTGTAATAAATACCAAGAGTAAAACAAGAAGAGTAATCGCTAAAACAAGTCCAACTAAAGTACTAAAAGCTAATTCAAATCCCCTTTTATCCTCTTTTTTTATCATTTTTTATCTTGTTCTAGCCCCTTTTATCTTCTTATATACTTCAGAAAGAGAATTATTTAAACCTTGCTCTGCAAGGGGGTGTGGGACAAATTAGCCAAATAAGAAGAACAAATTATGCCAGATAGTC